>JAJQGQ010000302.1 GCA_021200395.1 Erysipelotrichaceae bacterium | reverse complement strand
TCCTCCTTAGTGAACTTTTAATTATTTATTTTGTTCACTTTAGAGAATCATATCATGTGTCTCATTTTATTTTGAAATAATTTCTACACCTGTCTCTGTCACCAATAATGTATGTTCCCACTGTGCAGATAATTTGCCATCATCAGTATAAGCTGTCCACTCATTGTCACCAATATGAATATCACGCTTTCCTTGATTAATCATCGGTTCAATCGTAATCACCATACCTGGTACCAAAACTTCTGTTTTATAACCAGGATCATAATGTAATACATAAGGATCTTCATGCATACTTAAACCAACACCATGGCCACAAAATTCTCTTACAACACTATAGCCATTACTTTCAGCATGATGTTGAACGGCTCTACCAATATCATTTAAAGTACTCTCATATGGTTTAATCGCTTCAATACCTTTATATAAACATTCCCTAGTGACTTCCACTAGCCTCTTTGCTTCGTCACTTACTTCACCTATCATAAACATACGAGAAGCATCAGCATAATAACCCTTATAACAGCTTGTTGCATCCACATTAATAATATCTCCATCTTTTAACACGACATCCTTGCTAGGAATACCATGACAGACTTCATCATTAACAGAAGTACATATACTTTTAGGATATCCTTGATAATTTAAATCGGCACTTGTCGCATCATGCTCAGCTAAAAAATTTCTTGTTAAAATATCAATATCTTCAGTTGTCATACCAGCATGAATATTTTCTTCAATATAGTCTAACAAGCCGTTATTCACAACAGCAGCCTCACGAATACCTTGAATTTGTTCTTCATTTTTTATCATTTTATGTTTTGGTAAAACATATCCTTGTTGTTGTAATTGTTTTAAATGTTCATCAAATCTTTGATGACATTTTTTATATTTTTTACCACTGCCACACCAGCAAGCATCATTTCTGCCTATTTTTTTCATTCTTTCACCTTCCAAAATTAGCTCACGCTAATTAATAGTTTATACCCAAACATTTTAATTGTAAAGAAAAAACGTGCTTAAGCACGTTTCATTTCATTGATTTGTTGTTGGATTTTTGTTTTGTCTAATACAACATCGTTTCTATATACTGGATCATCTACTAATTGAATATTTCTAAAATATTTCTTGTAAGATTCTTGAGCCATTTTTGTAATTTCTTTTACTGTCATTTTAATTTCTCCTTATTTCACCATTGCGGCGATTTCACTTTCTAATTTATTAACATCTAATACTACATCATGTCTATCTACAGCTTCATCAGCTGGTTTAATTTCTCTAAAATATTTGTCATATGAATTTTTAGCTTCTTGAATAATTTGTTCTTTTGTCATTTGATATACCTCCTTCATTTGACGATTGCATTATATAAAATCATGATAGAATAGTGAATATAAAAAAAGCATTTAAAAATGCTTTTTACAAAAATGAATTATAAAATATTAGAAAATTGCTAAAATTTTTTACAAAATTCTAAATGAATGCTAAACTTCTAAGAATAAACAACCAAAAAGTAATAGAAAAACCACTAAACAGAGTTGTTAGCATTACAACACTTGAAGTTAAAACACCATCATGTCCCATATTTTTAGCCATCACATAACAAGAAACTGTAGTTGCTGATCCTAACATAATAAGAATAGCCACTAATTGTTCACTCCTAAATCCAAGTAGAATAGCTATAGGTAAAAACACAATAGCAAAACCAAATAGTTTCATGAATGTTGCTATGATTGATGGTTTAACTTTATTGATAGCTTGTTTAAAATTAAAGCTTGCTCCCATAGCCATTAATCCCATAGGCGTTGCTAAATTACCTACATAGGTAACAGTTTTACTCAATATAGCAGGCATAGGTATTTTAAATAATGACCATAGCAGCCCAACAACAATAGCTATTATAATCGGATTTGTAATAATACCTTTAAGTGTTTGTTTGATAACTTTAGCATTAATTGATTTTCTGTTAGGTTGAAAAAATGATAAAACAACGACAGCCATAATATTATATAAAGGCACACTACCAATAATCATCAATGGTCCCATCACTGATTGACCATAGATGTTTTGAATTAAAGCTACCCCTAATAAGGCAGCAGAGCTACGATAAGAAACTTGTACAAATTCGCCTTGAATACTTCGATCATGAAGTAAAAAAGAAATAATAATCGCAATTGTAATACTTAATAAAGTTGCTACAAAACAAAATGCTACAAATTTAAAATCCCATGCTTCAACAAAATCAACTGTCGCTAAATCTTCAAAAACCAATATTGGTAAAGGTACTAAAAACACAAATTTATTCATCTGACTCGCAAAAGAATCACTAATCCAACCAATCTTTTTAAATATCATACCAAGTACCATTAATAAAAAAACAGGTACTGTCGCATTTAAACTAAAAATTAAACTCTCCATAAATTCATCTCCACCTATAATATACATCAAAATAGGGTCATTAAACAAGAAAAAAGAATCCATAAAGGATTCTAATGATATTTAAGATGCAAACAATTTCTAACAAATTCAGGATCAAAATGTTTAGCACGACTACCTGTATAGCCTTTATCTAAAGATGCAATTTGTTTCATTTCATCTTCATTTAAGTTAAAATCAAAAACATCTATATTTTCTTTAATTCTTTCAACATGCGTTGATTTAGGAATAACAACAACGCCTCGTTGAATATTCCATCTTAATAATACTTGTCCAACTGTTTTATGATATTTAGCTGCAATTCCTTTTAACATTTCATCATCAAAAGGATTATATCGACCTCCACCTAGTGGTGCCCATGCTTCAGGAATAACATCATAATATTTCATCGTGTCTAATGCACCTTCTTGTGTAAAATATGGATGAAGTTCAACTTGGTTAATCATTGGTTTGATTCTTACAGTTTCACAAAAATTTGTCAATATATTGGGATAAAAGTTTGAAACCCCTATAGCTTTTAACTTTCCTTGTTCATAAGCTTCTTCCATCGCACGCCATGCAGCAAAATAATCACCAAAAGATTGATGCAATAAATACAAATCCAAATATTCTAAACCACTTGTCTTTAATGATAATTCGATACCAGCTTTAGCTGTTTCTTCATTGACCATATCTTGTACCCAAAGCTTTGAAGTAATAAATAAATCTTCTCTCGTACAAATACCATCATGAATAGCACGTCTAACAGCATTGCCTACGGCATCTTCATTCGTATAAGCAGATGCGGTATCAATCAAACGATAACCAGCTTTAATCGCTTGATAAACAGATTCTTCACATTCTTTTTTATCAGGTACTCTAAATACGCCAAATCCAACAATAGGCATTTGTATACCATTATTTAATGTTACATATTCCATTTTCTATTCCTCCTTAGCTACTTCATTAATAATATTAATAGCATTCAATGTTCTAGGAAAACCAATATAAGGTTGACATTGCGTAATGGTCTCAATTAACACTTCTCTTGTATTTCCAACGGCTAAATTACCAGCTACATGACTTCTTAATTGATTTTCACAGCCTCCTAATGTAGAAAGCATCACAAATGTTAACAATTCTCTAGTACTTAATTCTAAACCATCTCTCGTATAAAAATCTCCAAAACAATAAGCAGATAAATAATTTTGAATATGTTTTAATTCTTTAGGTGCGTTTTTATGATTATCTTTGATGCCTTCACCAAAGATAGATATTTGAGTTTCTAAACCTCTATCAAATCTTGTTTCTTCATTCACTGTAGATTGAGATGGTACTTCTTCATTAATCAATGCTAAAGCATCTTGTACCTTTCCTAAACCAATATAAGGTGTACATTGATAAATGGCTTCTTTAATTTCAATCATTGTTAAACCTGCTTTTAAACCTGCACCAATATGCTCTTCTAATGCTGTTAAAGTATGATTGGTAGTATTGACAACAATTAAAATCAATTCTCTTAATTTTAAATCCAATGTACCATGATGATAAACATCCCCATAAACATAAGGTATCATAATATTTCTTAAATCTTTATCATTATCTAAAATCGTTTCATCATGTAATTCATCAAATAATTCCATTGCTTTTTCTCTCATTTTATTGATCCTCCTTGATTTGTTTCATTAATTCATTAATCATATCTACATTTTTTTGTATACCATGAATATCATTTAAAATCGTATTTCTTTGTTTTTGTAATATCTGTAAACATAATTCTTTGTTGTGATTATAATAATTATCCATATATACTTTTATTGATGCTAAAGAAAATCCTATACTCTCTAAAGTGGTTATGAGACAAATATCATTTTCATTAATATCATGTTTATTTAAAATACCAGCTTGAATATATTTTTGTAATTTTGTAGGTTTAATACAACAAACTTTTAAAAATTCTTTATCATTCATCATGTCCTCCTATAAAAAATGTAGATGTTTTATTTACATCTACATTTTAAATCGATTTTATTATAATGTCTAATGCTTATTATCAATTGATTATCATTCGTTCAAAGCATAATTAATTTCTTTAATAAATTGTTGCATTAATACCGACATACTCTGATGTTTCTTCCAAACAATGACAGTTCCTGTTGAAAGCTCTGGATAAAAAGGAACAAAACGAATCGTATCTCTAGAATGCTTTGCTAAAGCTCCTTCGACACAAATTCCATTACAAATACCTAATTCTATAAGTGATATAAGATTGGTTATAAAATTACCCGAAGCCACAAAATGCAGCTTGCTCATATCATCATGAAACCAGCTAGAGAATTCACTTTGTACAGCATTTCGATTAGGAAGTGTTAAAGGAATATCCATCATATCAGAAGCAGTTACATAATCATGAGTTGCTAGAGAGTTATTAATAGAAGTAACAATACCCCATCTTTCTTTGTATGGCAAACGAATAAAATCATATTTTTCTATTTCTACTGGTTCTAGTAAAATACCTATATCAATAAGCCCTTGATCAATTCTTTCTTTAATGAGATCTGCATTACCTGTATAAATATCATATGTGACGAGAGGATATTTTTGTGAGAATGAAGATATAAGTTTAGGTAAAAAAATATTAACAGCACTAAATTCTCCAGCACCTATATTAATTTGACCACTCAATTCCTCTTCATTATTCCATAATTCTTTTTCTGTTTTATCTACTAAGCTGATGATTTCTTCAGCTCTTCTTCTAAGTAGCATACCTGCTTCTGTCAGCTCAACTTTGCGTTTGCCACGAATAAGTAGTTGTTGTCCTACTTCATCTTCTAATTGCATAAGTTGACGTGACAGTGTTGGTTGTCCAATGTGCAGCTGCTCAGCCGCACGTGTGATGTTTTCTTCTCTAGCAACCATTAAAAAGTATTGTAATGTTCTTATTTCCATAAGATTCACCTCAAATATATTTTAAATGATTTCTATATATTTTTCTACTATAAATAACCATATTAATGTGGTTATTCTTTAAAATATAAAAGTATATCTTGCATTCTTTGCATTTGATTAACATGAAAAGGACAACGATGATTACAATGTCCACATTGAATACAATCAGATGCTTTCTTTTGTAAATGATGATAATGATCTTTTGCAAGTTCGTCACCCATTAAAGCTAAGTCATAATATTTATTTATAAGAGCAATATCTAAATCCATTGGACAAGGATGACAATGCTTGCAATAAACGCATTTTTCTTTATGCTCAACTTCTTTAAATGAGGCAATGATGGAATAGTCTTTTTGTTCATCAGTAGCTTTTGTATATTGAAGAATTGTTTTAAGATCTTCTCTATTTCTCACACCTGGTAATACTGTAACAACTGCTGGTTTATCTAAAGCATATTGAATACATTGAGTTTGTGTTAAAGCATATTTAAAAGGCGATTTTTGAGCATCTAACAATTGTCCTCCACTAAATGCTTTCATTACTGATATAGCTACACCTTCTTTTTGACAACGTTGATACATCATCATGCGTTCATCATTTTCACCATAAGCATATTCACCATATTTATTATCATAAGCTGGATTGATACTAAACATCAACATATCAATCATATGCATATCCAATATTTGATTTACCAATCTAGGCGTATGAGATGATAATCCAATATGTTTGATAATACCTTGATTCTTTAAATCTAAGATATAATCAATAACACCATGTTTAATCATCTCATTAAGATCAGCTTCTTCATCAATACAATGAATAAAGCCAAAATCAATATAATCAGTATCTAGCATCTTCAATTGCCAAGCAACAGATTCTTTTATCTTATCCAGATCTGTAGTCCAACCATATTCACCAGTTTCAAAGTTAGCACCAAAATGTATTTGTAGATAAACTTTATCTCTCTGCTCCTTAATAGCTTTACCTACAGCTGCAAATGTATTAGCATATCCACTCGCTAAATCAATATAATTGATTCCATTGTCAATAGCTTCTTTAATAGTTGCTACCATTTCTTCTTCATTTGTTTCCCCAATTGAACTTGTACCAATACCAATAACACTTATCAATTCATCTCCATGAGGTAGTTTTCTGTATTCCATAATATTCCTCCTTTGCATCAATTGTAATTTATGCAAAAGCAAAAGACAAATGCTTAGTTTCAATGAAAAATTATGCTTATAAAGCATAAAAGGCAGTCGAAAAGACTGCCTACTTATAATTTCTAAAATATTAATGTTGTTTCAATATGTCTTTTATTATTTCTGAAATCTTTGATTTGTCTGCGACGATTTAAAACCATATTGAGTGGTAAGTCATCAAACCATTTCAAGGCTTTTGTTTCATCAGATAGTATCGCTTTTCCACCAATAATATGACCTATATAAATATGTTGAATATCATGAACTCTGTTTCTATAATAAGTACCTATCTTATCATCAATTATAATTTTATATCCTGTTTCTTCTAAAGCTTCTCTTATAGCACAATCAATAAACTCCTCATTTTCTTCCAATCGTCCTCCTGGAAGATCCCATAAAGGAAGATCTTGACGTTTTCCTAATAATATTTGATTTTTATTATTTAAAATAATGGTAAAGCATCCTTGTGTCATTAATATCACCACCGCTATTGTAACATATTAAAATATAAACAATCATTAAGAAATCATTAATATAAAAAAGATATGGTTCTTCTAGAAACCATATCTATAAAAACTTATTTTACTACAACATTAACGATTTTGTTAGGTACCACAATCACTTTAGCAATTGTTTTTCCTTCTGTAAAGTTTTTAACATTAGGTTGTGATAATGCTAATTCTTCAACAACTGCTTTATCTTCATCTTTATTAACAGTTATCTTAGCACGTAGTTTACCATTAACCTGAACAGCCATTTCAACAGTCGATTGAACTAACATAGATTCATCATATGTTGGCCATGTTTCATAAGCTAATGTATGATCATGTCCTAATAATTCCCACATTTCTTCACATACATGAGGAGCAATACAGCTTAACATTTTAACCAATGCTTCTGCATATGGACGATATAATGTTTTAGCTTTATATGCATCATTCACAAATATCATCATTTGGGAAATTGCTGTATTGAAGTCTAATGATTCATAATCATTGGTTACTTTTTTAACAGTAGCATTATAAATATAATCTAATGAATGATCATTTTCATCAGATAATTTATCAGATTCCACAATCAAACGATAAACACGATCCAACCATTTTCTAGAACCATCTAAACCATCTTCAGACCAAGGTAAACTTGCTTCCAAAGGACCCATAAACATTTCATATAAACGTAAAGCATCAGCACCATGACTTTCTACAATATCATCAGGATTAACAACATTACCTCTTGATTTAGACATCTTTTCATTATTGCTACCAAGAATCATACCTTGATGGAACAAACGTTGCCAAGGTTCTTTACATTTTACAACCCCTGCATCATATAATACCTTATGCCAGAAACGTGAATATAATAAGTGTAATACAGCATGTTCTGCACCACCAATATATAAATCAACTGGCAACCATTTTTCTAATACTTCAGGGTCACAAATCTCCTTATCATTATGAGGGTCTAAATAACGAATGTAATACCAGCATGATCCAGCCCATTGAGGCATTGTATTCGTTTCTCTTCGACCTTTAACACCATCAATTTCAACATTTAACCAATCATCACAATGAGCTAATGGTGATTCACCATTGTCATGAGGTTCAAAGTTTTGTGTAGCTGGCAACTCTAGTGGTAATTCTTCTAATGGAACAGTACGCATTGTGCCATCTTCCATGTGAACGATTGGAATTGGTTCACCCCAATATCTTTGTCTTGAAAATAACCAATCACGTAATTTATATGATACTTTAGCTTCACCACAGTGATGTTCTTCTAACCATGAAATCATTGTAGCAATGGCGTCTTCTTTATTCATACCATTTAAGAAACCAGAATTAATATGAATACCATCTTCTGTCCAAGCTTCTTTAGAAATATCTCCACCCTCTAAAACTTGAATAATATCAATATTGAACTTTTTAGCAAATTCATAGTCACGTGTATCATGAGCAGGAACTGCCATGATAGCACCTGTTCCATAGCTTGCTAAAACATAATCAGCAATCCAAATAGGTACTAATTCATTATTAACCGGATTAATTGCATAAGCACCAGTAAATACACCAGTTTTTTCTTTAGATAATTCAGTTCTTTCCAAATCTGATTTAGAAGCACAAGCTTTCTTATAATCAGCTACTGCTTGTTTATATTCATCAGTTGTGATTTCATCAACATAAGGATGTTCTGGTGCTAAAACACAATAAGTAGCACCAAATAAAGTATCACAACGTGTAGTAAATACCGTAAAAATCTTATCAGTACCAGCAATCTTAAAATCAACATTAGCTCCTACTGATTTGCCAATCCAGTTACGTTGCATTTGTTTTGTAGCTTCAGGCCAATCTAATTCATCTAAATCATCCAATAATCTTTCAGCATACTTTGTAATTCTTAAAACCCATTGACGCATTGGTTTACGTATAACTGGATATCCCCCACGTTCACTCTTACCATCGATGACTTCTTCATTAGCTAATACACATTTTAATTCTGGGCACCAGTTAACTGGAATTTCATCAATATAAGCTAATCCAGCATCATATAATTTTGTGAAAATCCATTGTGTCCATTTATAATATTCAGGATCACTTGTAGAAACTTCTCTATCCCAATCATAAGAAAAACCTAATGATTTAATTTGTTTTCTAAAAGTATCAATATTCTTTTTTGTAAATTCTGCAGGATGATGTCCTGTCTGAATGGCATATTGTTCAGCAGGTAATCCAAATGAATCAAATCCCATTGGATGCAATACATTATATCCTTGCATTCTCTTCATTCTTGAAACAATATCAGTTGCAGTATAGCCTTCAGGATGGCCTACATGTAACCCTTGTCCAGATGGATATGGAAACATATCTACAGCATAATACTTTGGTTTTGAAAAATCATGAACATCACATTGAAATGTCTTATTGTCTTCCCAGTATTTCTGCCACTTTTTTTCTATTTTTTTGTGATCAAACGGCATAATTAATTCCTCCTCTAAAATAAAAAAGTCGTCCTCTAAGGACGACTATCTATCGCGTTACCACCTTAGTTTACATTTATAAAAATGTACCCTCGAAACTTTAACGCAGTCATACGGCAAAAACTACTTCATTCATCTTTGCATCTCCTAGGCGAGTTCACCACTACCAATGACTTATTTCCACCACCCATAAGCTCTCTATACATTTCTTCATGATTACTACTCCTAATCGTTGAATTTCACGCAATCATTATATCATAGATTTAATGAAATTCAACTTGTTTTTTTATACTTTTAAGAACTCTTATTTTTTATAAAAAAGATAAATAATCATCCCAATTAGTTTTTTACAACTTCTTAGTTTTCTTAGAATTTTTATGCTTCTTGGATTTTTCCTTATAATTCTCTAGTTGATTCACAATATATGAACGTTCTTCATCAGTTATTTTTAATGCATCCATAGCCTGATTCAAATTTAAGGACATTGTACCCATCTAGTAACTTCTACTTTAGTTTCGTAAACAACACTCTCAGTCCAATTACACATATTCTCTTCAAACAACAATTTCTTTTGATTTGCAGAAATATGCACATTAAATAATATACTAAAAAAATCAATAAAACTACCATCATATTTCGTATGTTCAATATCTGGATAAATCAATTAGTTTTTTTATCTTATTTTCTTTTTCTTACTTAGATTTTGTTTTTGTCTACCTTTTCTTCATTCAAATAATAAATTTTATCTTTTACACCATTATCTTCTTTAGCATGTGCTCTAATAATCCAAAAGGAATAAACCTTTCTAATAGCATTAAAATCAGAATGTTTAAATATTGTTCCTTTTTAATTAGCTATTAAATATCTCGTATAGTAGATTGCCTGCATACCTAGATTATAACTATTTTGTGATTCAATATTAATAATAAGGCCCCATTATGTAATAATTGTGTATGAATATCATATATGATTTTACCACCAGATATGGATATATCTTCAATGCCCATTTGAAGTGAATAATGTCTAAGATATTGCACAAGTTCCATCATATCAATAGCCTTACATTTCTCAACACAATTTTTGATAATATAAGCTAGTATTTGTGGATCAGATAAACAATTTTGCATTGTTTGTCAAATTCTGTTTCGTTATCTAACTCATCAGCAATTGTGTATCATATATTTTTCTCATTCCTTTAATGCATTAACCGTATTGAGTCTTAATACATACAATAGAGGTGGTATTTGACTTATAAAAATAAGAACATAAGATAATATATATACTATAGCTAAAATTCTAAAATCAGCTTGAAATGCAAAGGTATCATTCAATAAGACATCACTGACGATATTATTAAGTAACGATATACAATTCAAATAAAGTATGGTAGAAAATATTTGGGCTAATAATACTATTTCTAAAGATTCATACAAAACGATTCTCATAATATCCCATGTACTTGCACCAAAACATTTCATGATTGCTAGATCTTTTTTCTTTTGTACAATATTTAAAAACATAACTTCACCAATTAAAAATAATGAAGAAAGAATAGCTAAGAAAGAAAAAACAAGTAGAATCATTCTTACTTGTTGCATGGTATCAGATATACTTTGAGCTGTAGATGAGCCAACTTCCTTAAATTGATAACTCGGATAATCATTTTGTAATTGTTCAATAACTTTACTTCTATCTGAATCTTTATTAACATATAAAATACCTAAACTAGCAGAAATATTAGTTATATCATAATCATATACATCAGCTAATAAATAAATATAAGCATGATTCATTGTATAAATCGTATCTAAAGTTGTTGATTGATTGGTTATACCTACAATTTTATATTCAATCGCTTTAACAGTTAATTCATATTGATACCAACCGTAAACTTTTTTATCGATTAACTCGCTCAAATCAGTATCTTGGCATAAATATTTAGCAGTTGATAATGATACCAGTATTTCATAATTTTCATTAGGATACGTTCCTATCTCTAACTGTAAATCATCATATGGTGAAGTGTCATCACCAATAAATAAAGTATTAGATTCTTGATATCTTTCTCCTGTAAAACTAATACCTAAAAACTCATAATCATCTAAATACATTTCTGCTTTAATAATATTAGAATAATCATTTAATTGATCTATAGTATCTAATGTTAATGATTCATGATTAGAAGTTTGAAAACTAATAGAGGATGCTGGAACAAGAGAATAGACATAATCAATGAGTTCCTGTTCTAAATTTGTACTCAAAGTTAATGTAAAAACTATGCAAAGTATTGATACACATAAGCCAAATACCAGTTGAAAGGAACGAGCTTTATGAGAGAGTAAAGAGCTTAAAGATAAACGTAAATGTGAAAAATAAATTTTAGATGTCGATTTTGGTTTATTGAAATGTTTAATGGGCATATGAAGCAAATGATGAGCAATAATGTTTCCATCTTTCATTTCATAAATTTCATCACTATATTTTTCAACTAACTCTTTATTATGAGAAACCAAAATCACTAGACGATTTTGGGATTCTTCCTTTAATAGTTGCATCACTTGATCACTATGCTCAGGATCTAGAGATCCCGTCGGTTCATCACATAATAAAATGTCACTTAAATGATAACGTGATCTTAAATAAGCCAAACGTTGTCTTTGGCCTAAAGAAAGATCTTTCATTTTTGCTTCTTCAAGATCATCTAGATCAAGCAATATTTGTTGTTTTTCCTGAGGATGAAAAAATTGTGGTAAAGCTACATTTTCCTTAACCGATAACCACATAATCAAATGAAACTGTTGAAATATAAAACTCACATGATGACGACGATAGCTTGCCAAATGATTTTTCACACTTTTATCATTCAATAACAAATCACCTTGAAAATCATCATCTATACCACCAATAATATTCAATAATGTACTTTTACCACAACCTGAGGGCCCAATAATCGAAACTATTCCACAATCAGGAAAGACAATATTGATATCATCTAATACCTTTTGATAATCATATCTTTTAACAATATGTTTTAACTCTAACATGCTATTCCTCCCTTAAAACATCAATCTTATTGACATGCATCATTGAACGCATCGGCAATAATGTTGACAATATACATATCACCATATATACAATAAAAATAACTATAAACAAATCATATTCATTAAATAGGATTTTCTTTAAAGACAAAGAAAATCAGATAACATTTTTTAAAACAAAAATTTCATTCATATAATAATAAAACACCGCTGCTAATATACATCCACCACTGGCCATAACAAATCCTAATAACAAAGATTCCCATAATGATAACAACATTAATCTTCTCTGACTCATACCTAGTGATAATAAATAAGCAACATCATGTTTTCTTTCAAAATATATAATTGATTCAACAATACTTATCAGCAACAAAGAAATAAAAAAGCTTATACCAATAAATATATAAGCAACTAGTTTAGCAATATCTAATAA
>JAJQGQ010000078.1 GCA_021200395.1 Erysipelotrichaceae bacterium | reverse complement strand
ATGTACTATCTTATTTTATTAATTGGATATTCTTTTACATTGTGACGTTTATATTTTCATTAATTTTTCCAATGGATGATAAAAAAGTCTGCTTTTTATCGGATGTAAGAGAAACAATGGGAGGCAATTTAAAGTTTGTTTATGATTATATTCAGGACAAAGATTATTTCTGCATTGTAGAATTTCAAAATCTTAAATTCGAAAAGAAATCATTAAGCAAAAAAATAAATCTTGCTAAAACATTAGTCACTTCCCATTATATTTTATTGGATGATTTATCACGTGCTATTACTTTTATGAAAGTAAGAAAGAATCAACAAATAGTTCAATTATGGCATGGGCCAGGTGCATTTAAAAAAATAGGTCATAGTCGTACTAATACTCATAAATTTTTGCCTCAATTTAACGCTCATAGAAACTATACAAAAGCTATTGTAACTTCTAAAGATATAGAATGGTGTTATGAAGAAGGTTTTGCGATGAGAAATAAAGGCATTGTAAAGGCTACTGGATATCCTAGAACAGATTGCTTTTTTGATGAAAAATATATAAAAAATGTAAAGGAAGATTTTTACAAAAAATATCCTCAATTAAAAAGTAAAAAAATCATATTATTTGCACCAACATATCGTGGTAAGCAAATGAAGGATGCAACATATGACTTTTCTAAGATAGATTATCAATTATTATATGATAAATTTCATAATGATTATATATTTATGCTTAAATGGCATCCTGATATTTATAATAATATTAATAATGGTTCTATTGAAACACCTTATTTAGATAAATATGGAGATTTTTATCAAGATTTTTCTTCATATAGAGATATTAATGATTTATTGCTTATTTGTGATATCCTTATAACTGATTATTCTTCAGTCATTTTTGATTATGTTTTACTTAATAAACCAATTGTGTATTTTACTTATGATTTAGAAGATTATACAGGAAATAATGGTAGAGGATTATATTATGATTTTGATGATTATGTTTTTGGACCGATTGCTAAAAATAGTAAGGAATTGTGTGATGCTTTAATGAGTTCTGATTTAATGGAGGAAAAAAGAAAAATATTTTATCATCAATTTATGGAGGCTTGTGATGGGCATGCCACACAAAAAACATATGAATTTATATTTAATTCAAAGGAGATTGCATAATGTCTATTATTATTAAAATAGGTTTCTTTTTTCTGAATATTATATTTTCAATTATGAAACTATGTCCAGTACAAAAAAAGATAACTTATATATCAAGGCAAATGAATACAACACCAACTGATTTTCAAATGATTATTGATAATTTTCAAAAAAAAGATTCATCTTATAAACATGTTGTATTAGCAAAAATGTTACCAGATTCTTTATTTGGTAAAATAAAATATTGCTTTCATATGTTTGTTCAAATGTATCATATAGCTACGTCTCAGGCTGTTATATTAGACACTTATTGTATTCCAATTAGTATGTTACACCAAAGAGATAGCTTAATTGTTATACAAATATGGCATGCTTTAGGAGCTTTTAAGAAATTTGGTTATAGTATTTTGGATCAGCCTGAGGGGTCATCCAGTAAAACAGCACACATGATGAAGATGCATCATAACTATACATATGTTTTATCAAGCAGTGAATATGCCTCACAATATTTTGCTGAAGCTTTTCATGTTAGTAAAGATAAGATGCGTATTTATCCACTTCCTAAAACAGATTTATTAGTTGATAAAGAATTAATAAAACAAACAAAAGAGAAAATATATGAGCATTATCCTAAACTTAAAAATACTTCTAAAAAGATCATTGTTTATGCACCTACATTTAGAAAACAAGATGATGAATTATATCAAGCAACTATTGATTTAATTAATCATATTGATTTTAATAAGTATGAATTTGTTTTAAAAAAGCATCCACTTACAACGTTCACTATAAATGATGAAAGAATTATCGATGATCATTTTGTAACATCATTAGAATTTTTTCATCTTGCAGATTATATTATTACTGATTATTCTGCTGTTATTTTTGAAGCAGTATTACTTAAGAAACCAATTTACTTATATGCATTTGATTATGATAGCTATATCAATAAAAGAAACTTTTATATAGACTATCAAACACAAATGCCTTCAGATATCTATTATCATGTTGATGACTTAATAAAAGCCATTGATCAAGGATTATATGATGTAGAAAAAATCAATCAATTTATTAATTTGATGATTGCTCCAGCTAAAAAGAGTTATACTGATGATTTTGTTGATTTTTTAATAGAAAACTTAAACAATCAATTTTAAGATATTGTACCACTTCTTTATGAAGTGGTATTTTTATACTATTTAAATATTTATGCAAATTTTATTTCATAGTCTAAGTTTGCATAATATATTAAATATCTTTTATTTAGTTGAATACTGATATGAAAATGATATATTCTATAAAAATCGATAGTTTCTAATAATTATTATTTACAGAATGCAATTGCATCAATGAGATAAGTTTGCTATAATGGAATAAACAAGAAAAAAATTAAAAAATTTCATCTAAGAAAAAGAAAAATGAAAATTTTACGC
>JAJQGQ010000201.1 GCA_021200395.1 Erysipelotrichaceae bacterium | reverse complement strand
CTCGGAGTTGTGTATAAGAGTCAGGAACTATATGTATTGTTGGTTGGTTATAATGGTGCAAGGAATACAGGTGCTGATGTGCGTGTAGCTGAGATTACTAGGCAACTTCAACAACATTTTGGTAAAAATCATATACATATTTCTATTATGACATTAGATAAGGAAAATATGCGTTGTTATTTTGATTCTAGTGTTCAATTGATTTCCTTTAGTTCAATCTTTTTTTGGAAATTATTTAAAGCTTGTTGTGCCAATCAGGCAGTTGTCTTATGTGAGGGATCTACACTTAAAAGTAAGTTTGCCAATGCGCTTACACTCTATTTTTGTGAGGCAGCTGGTATTATGAAAAAACAACATAAACCTTGTATTGCATATGGTTCAGAAGCTGGTGAAATGGATCCATTCCTTAAACGTACTGTAAAGAAACTTTGTGCTGATACATATTTTATTGCTAGAACTCAAAATTCATTGAATATGATTCAACAATTAGGACTTAAAGGACATTTGGGAACAGATGCAGCTTGGCGGTTTGATAGTTTTTCTTATGAACAATGGGCTATTACACAATTACGTGAATCAGGTTGGGACGAGGTTTCTCCACTTTTAGGTATCGCACCTATTAATCCTTTTTGGTGGCCAGTTAAGCCATCATTAGGAAAATGGCTAAAGTCTAAAATAACGGGTGATTATTCATTACAGTTTCAATTATGGTATTTTTTTAGCTGGTCTAAGAAGCGTCAACAACAATTTGATGATTATCTTGATGCTATTGCTTTGGCTGTGAATGATTTTACTGCAAAACATGCTTGTCATGTAGTCATTATTGGTATGGAAAGATTAGATGCAGACGCATGTCATAGATTACAAGCAAAATTAACAGTACCTTCATCTATCTTTCTCTCATCTGATTATGATGGCTATAAAATGTCTGCTATACTAAGAAAACTATCTATTTTAGTGACATCTAGATATCATGCTCAAGTATTATCTATGAATAATCAAGTTCCTAGTGTTGCTATTTCTATGGATGAACGTCTAGATAATATTATGCAAGACATGAATTTAAGCAAGCATCAACTTTTACATGTTGATGATGCCAATCTAGCTTCATCATTAAAAGCTTCTTTAGAATATGTTTGGTTCAATCAAAAACAAATTCAAGATAAAATGGCATATCAGCTTATTTGTTATCAAAATGAATTAGATAAAATGGGTTATTTTTTGTTTGAATGGTTATGTTCATATTAAAACAATATTTATATTTTATAAAAGATATTTAGATAATGAAATAAGATTAGATTTTAATTTAGAAATGGAGGAAACATTTATGTGTCATATATTAATTACTGGTATGACAGGTTTTTTGGGAACGGAAATTGTTTCTGAAATTATGCGTACAAGCAATGATGTTGTTTATGGGTTGGTTAGAGGTCAGTCTATTTTGGAAGTTACTAATAATCTTTCAGCACTTTGGTACAATAGAGCTGAACTGAAAGATAATATAGGTACTCGTATCTTTCCTGTGCTTGGCGATATTACTAAAAATAATATGGGCCTTAGCCAGGATGATCAAGAGTTACTGATTCATAATATTGACTATGTTATCCATACTGCTGCTATTGTTAATATCAACAATACTCGAAAACAGTTTTGGAATGTTAATGTTGATGGTACAAAACATGTTTTAGATTTTGCCAAACGTATACAAATAGATCATTCGCTAAAACGTTTTTCTCATGTATCTACTGCTTATGTAGCAGGGATGAGAAGTGGTCTTATTCAAGAGGATTCTCTTATAGATAACGGCTTTTCTAGTTTATATGAGCAAAGCAAGTTTGAGGCTGAATGTCTCGTATTACAAGCCAAAGAAGAAATACCTATATCTATCTTTCGACCTGGTCAAATTGTCGGAGATTCCAAGACAGGTTATGTTAAGAATTTTAATACACTTTATTATCCATTAAAGTTATATATAAAGAAACAATTGCGCATTTTCCCTATTCGCAAGTCTATGCATGTTAATATGGTACCAGTAGATTATGTTGCCCAGGCTATTGTGCAAATCACACATTCCAATTCAGCTATAGGAAAAACATTTCATCTAACAACACCATCTTCTATGCAACCAACTGTATCAGAATTAATCGATGCTGTTAGAAATTGGACAAATAAAAATCTTTCAATTCAATTACCAAAACCATTGTTTTTTCCATTACCATTTCTAAGTCAAATAGGTGCTACCTATAATTTATCCCAACATCAATCAACAAAAAAGAGTATACTAAGAAATATGCTCTCATTAGCACCTTATTTTACAGAAAATAAGATATATGATACTACCAATACTGAAAGTATTATGGGAGCTTATTCTTTAGATTGGAAGGATTATTTATCTCAACTTTTAGATTATGCTGTCAGTAAGAACTTTTTGAATCATAATAGTCGAACTGTTTTTGAACAAACTCGTTTTGTTTTGAATAGACATCATAAAATCACTTATTATGATGTAAATGAAGATGGTATCCAAGAAAGCAGTGCAACTGATGTTAATGATAGCATCGAAGAAACACTTAAGGCATTACAAGCAATGAATATAGGTCCTAATAGTAAAGTCGCTATTAGTGGTGTTAATAGTGTTAATTATTTTATTATTGACAATGCTATTGGGTTATCAGGAGCTACGAGTGTACCTTTATACTATACCACTCCTGCTAAAGAATTGGATGAATTATTGAAAAAAAGTCAAGCATGTTGTTTCTTTGTTGGAGATATACGTATTTTATCGCAAATTGATAAGATGAATTTTAATGGCAAGATTATTTCTTTTACGAAAAATGCACCGATGATAGATGATCCTCGTTTAATGCTTTGGGATGAATTTATATCATTAGGAAACATGAGAAGTGTTACGGATGTACAAGTCTTTTATCAAGATATAGCTACACTTCGTTATACTTCAGGAACGACTGGTAATTCTAAAAGTGTGGCATTTACACATGAACAGTTAAAATGGATGGCAGAAACAATGGGTTCTTTGCTAAGTTATAAAAGTCGTAGCAAACAAGCAACGTATCTTTCTTTTTTACCAATGAGTCATGTGGTAGAAGGAATTTTAGGAACATATACACCATATTATTTAGGCGTACCAGTGTCTCTTTATTTTCTTAATGATTTTGATATGGTTGCTCAAACACTACCTAAAGTAAAACCAACTATTTTCTTTTCTATTCCTAGATTTTATGAAAAAGTTTGGAATCAATTAGCGAATAATAGATTAGGTAAAATATATATCAATAGTAAAAATGCTACACTAAAACATATATTACGTCCAATTTTAAAATATATGCTTTTAAAAAAGGCAGGATTGGATCATTGTGATCAGCTTATTGTTGGATCCGCTCCAGTCAGTCAAAAACTTTTAGAAGATTTTAGAGAATTAGGTATTGAAATTCACAATGCCTATGGTTTAACAGAAGCCCCATTGATTACTTTAAATCGTCTAGGTGATAATGATATTACAACAGTAGGGCCACCACTTCCTAAGACAAATGTTACTCTAGCAGATGATGGTGAGATATTAGTAGAAGGACCACAAGTGGCGATGATGTATGATGGACGTACTTCTGCATGTCTTCATACTGGTGATTTAGGTGTCATAACACAAAGTGGACATCTTCAAATTATTGGTCGAAAAAAGGAAATACTTATTAATTCCTATGGTAAAAATATTAATTTACAGAAGATAGAAACACTTTTAAGAGATATTCCAGGTATTAGTGAAGCTATGCTCGTAGGAGAACAAAGACCCTATTGTGTTGCCCTTTTATGGTTAGAGGATGAAGAGTCTGTTTTAGATAAGGAAATGCTAACAAATGCTATTCAATCTGTGAATAATCAACTTTCTCATCCAGAACAAGTAAAACGATATGCTCTTATGTCTGATCCTTTGAAAATATCCACAGGTGAGCTGACACCAAATTTAAAATTACGTCGAAACAATATTATAAAACTTCATCAACAAACAATTGATGGGTTATATGCTTCAGAAGTTACTCCAGTTGGTAATGTTGTTTTTGTAGGAGCCCTATAATGAATCGTTTATTGTATCGTCTTTTATCTAGTAAAATTGGTGCTTATATAGAAATAAAAATATTGATGAAACAAACTGCCAAAGTTTTTGGTGTAAAGGTTCCAAAAGGTATAGGGTTTTCTGTGTCAAAACTATTAAAAAATTATGCCCAATTAACGACAGATATATCTTTAAATTTTATTGAAAACAAGCAAGATAGAAATCAACTACAACAAGACCTCTATTATATGGCTTTTCAATTAGGAAGTGATCTGCGATGGTGGCTAAAACCACAAAACAATCAGGATTGTTTTGATATCATTGTAATGCTTTATCGTAATATAAAAATTTCACTATGTGAACAATCACAAACAATTTGTGTACATCAATGTTATTTTAGTGATTTTTATACACCAGAGGTTTGTTCAATTATATCTGCTATTGATCAAGGCATTTTTGCAGGTGTTTATCAAGGTGGTACCCTATCATTTTATAAACGTATTACAGAAGGTCATGAAATATGTGTTGCACATTTTAATTTAGATGATGCTAGTCATAAACATAATAAGGAAGGATGAGATGATAAATGAAAAAAGCAATTGTGATAGGCTCAGGAGCAGGTGGAGCTATGATGGCCAAGGAACTGCAAGGCCATTTTCAAGTAACAATACTAGAAGCAGGGAGTGAATTTGAACCATTCTCTTTTTCAGTTAATAATCTAGGAAAATTACGTAAAACAGGGATGTTTTTCGATGAACGTATGATTTCTTTACTGTTTCCAGCTATGCGTGTACAAAAAGCCTCATCAGATATGATAATGGTACATGGTGAATGTACAGGTGGTACAACAACACTTGCAACTGGTAGTGCATTACGCTACGATGATGATTTAATAAAAATTGGTATTCATTTAGATGATGAATTTGAAGAACTTTCACAAGAAATTCCTTTATCTACTGATCATCAGCAATATTGGTCTACGCAGATCAAAGAACTTTTTGAGGCATGTGAACAATTAGGTTTTAATCCAGCTCCTACGACCAAGTTAATAGATTTTAAACGTTGTGTTCGTTGTGGACATTGCGTATTAGGATGTCAAACGGGTGCTAAATGGGACAGTCGACAATTGTTATCAGAAAGTATAGATAAGGGAGCTATTTTAAAAACAAATTGTAAAGTAACAAAATTAGGTATTGATTATCATACCAATACAGTTGATACAATTTATGTCAAAGAACATGGAAAACAGAATAAATATCACGCTGATCTCATTGTTTTAGCAGCTGGTGGGTTTGGCACACCAGTTATTTTAGAAAACTCTGGGATTGAATGTGATAGTTCCCTTTTTGTAGATCCTGTTCTTTGTGTGGCCGCCCATTATCCAGGTATAGCAGCAAATCATCAGATTTCTATGCCGTTTCTCATGCAAAGAGATGGTTATATGTTGTCTCCTTATATGGACTATCTTAGTTATTTCTTTAATAAATCCTGGCGTCTTCCAACGAAAGATATACTCAGTATGATGATAAAACTTTCAGATTCTAGTTTTGGTGCCAGTCATAATAAAGTGATAGAAAAAGAATTAACATCAAAAGATCAAGAAAAGTTAAAATCAGCTGTCTCTGATTGCAAAGCAATCTTTTCAAAAATGGGTATTAAACAAGAAGATATATTCCTTGGTACACTTAACGCTGGACATCCAGGTGGTATGTTACCATTGACTTCTGCAGAATCAGAAAGTTTCCACAACCAACGTTTACCTAAAAACTTATATGTTGCTGATGCAACAATTTTACCACATTCTATGGGCAATCCACCTATATGGACTATCATGGCTTTATCAAAGCGTATTGCAAAGGTGTGTATTGAAACTATTTAGTAGTATATACTATCTTTGATAGTTATTGCATTTCATTTATTGATTTTTATTTTTAAAATTCTTGTGAAA
Organism: Erysipelotrichaceae bacterium; assembly: GCA_021200395.1. Taxonomy (GTDB): domain Bacteria; phylum Bacillota_I; class Bacilli_A; order Erysipelotrichales; family Coprobacillaceae; genus JAJQDJ01. The sequence continues at coordinate 7,059 of JAJQGQ010000201.1, read as the reverse complement.
CTTTGTCATTTATAATACAATAATAGATATAGGAGGTTTTTATATGGACAAACTTTCGTCTTTTGTTGCATATTTACTAAGTATTGTTAATTATGGTGATATGCATGACAAAAATTATAATATGGCCAAAGCTATTTTAAAATACTATCACGAATTGCCTTATATGACTATTAGAGATTTAGCACGTCATAGTTATGGGACAACAACTGCTATTACTAGGTTTTTAAAAACATGTGGCTTTGAATCTTATAAAGATTTGAAACAACAAATTGCTGCATCTCAAACGGATCGACCAACTTTTAATGATGTTGTCACTTTTGCAGATAAATCAGATTTACAACCAATATTTGAGATGTATACTGAAAAAGTCAAAGAAAATCTAGATTATAGTTTTTCAATGCTTGATTATGATCAAATTGATCATATTTGTAAACATATGTGTTTATCTCCTGAAATTGCTATTTTTGGCACACCTTTTGCAACTTGTATTGGCTTGCATTTTCAAAAAATGATGGCTAATCTCAATAAATTTGTACGTATTGGTGTTACAGATGCTAAGCAGGATGAAATTGTTAAAACGATTCATCGAACTTCAGTCGTATTCATTATTGATATGAAGGGTGCTTTTTTTAAAAATCAAAAAGAAGTGATAGATGAATTGGTTAAGAAAGAATGTTACATAGTGGCCTTTACACAATTTGAATTGGAAGAAATGAAAGACACGTGTCGAGAAATTGTTTTATGTAATAAATATGATGATGATGGTGAAGGTAGAATTACGATGTTATATATGATAGATATTTTATTAATGTTTTATTCTATCAATTATCAAATGTTTGCTTAGATTGTTTTTTATAACATTCCTTTAATATTTTCTTCATTATTAATTCATAATGATGTTGTATGATATATATGAGGAGTGAAAAAAATGAGTAAACAAGTCCCTTACATTGATTCATCTTTGCGTCATACGATTAAAGTGCCTCAATGTATTTATGAAGCTAGTGGTATAGTTGTGAATGGCAAACGTATTAAATCACTGGTGTTTTCTACTGATGTAGCGATTATTGCCAATTGTAATGCTGATGCAGTTATTGCTGTATATCCTTTTACCCCAACGATGCAAATTACTAAATCCATAATTGAAGTAGCACAAAAGCCTGTTTTTGCAGGTGTTGGTGGTGGAACCACATCAGGACCTCGTGTACATAAAATAGCGATGGATGCAGAACTTAATGGTGCTAATGCAGTGGTTTTAAATGCCCCAACAACAACTGAATTTGTGCAAGAACTTTCTAGCTTTTTAGATATACCAATTGTATTAACAATTGTCTCAATGGATGAACCATTAGAAGAACGTATGTTACATAGTGGCGCCAAGATTGTGAATGTGTCTGGTGGTAAAAATACAACAGAAATTGTTAAAGCACTAAGAAAGATTGACTCTCATTTTCCTATTATTGCAACAGGTGGGCCAACGGATGAAACTATTAGACAAGTTATTGCAGCAGGTGCTAATGCTGTTACATATACGCCACCTACAAGTGGGGAAATATTTAGAGAAATGATGGAAGATTATCGTGCACGATGCGTAAAAGTGATTGAATAAATGATCAAAATATGATAGTATCTTTTTAGGGAATGATTGTCTCCCTGAGGAAACTCGAAGTGCTATAGGCTGATGACATCTACAACATGTTTTTGTTGTGGTCATCAGCTTTTTTTTGAGGAGGGGAATTATGTTAGCATCTTTAGCATTAATGATTTTAGTTGGTTTATCTTTGGCGAGTATTGTAGAAAAGTTAAAATTACCAAGGATTATTGGATTGCTTGTTACTGGTATTATTTTAGGACCTTATGTTTTAAATGTATTGGATGAAAGTATTTTGAATATTTCATCACAGTTAAGACAAATAGCATTAATTATTATATTGATTAAGGCAGGGTTGACTTTGAATTTGGAAGATCTCAAAAAAGTTGGTAGACCTGCTTTATTAATGGCATTTTTGCCAGCTACCTTTGAGCTTATAGCCTATATTATTTTTGCACCATTAATATTGAATGTAACCAGAGTAGAAGCAGCATTGATGGGCGCTGTTTTAGCTGCTGTTTCACCTGCGGTGGTTGTACCAAGAATGGTATATTTAATTGAAAATCAATATGGTACTAAGAAAGGTATACCACAAATGATATTGGCTGGAGCATCATGTGATGATATTTATGTGATTGTTTTATTTTCGACATTTGTGACTATGGCACAAGGTGGTAGTGTACAAATATTAGATTTTGTGAATATTCCTATATCAATTATTTTAGGAATTGTTTTAGGTATAGTGGCAGGATTTGTGCTTGCTTTCTTATTTAAACATTATGAAATAGAAAACAGTATGAAAATGATTATCATTATGGGTATAGCTTTCTTACTGATGAGTATTGAAACATGGCTAGAAGCTTATATATCTTTATCGGGCTTATTAGCAGTGGTATCCATGTCTTGTGTCATAAAATTAACGAGTTCTTCATTCACTTCATCTTCTTTAGCAAGTATTACAGGAAAGTTATGGTTGTTTGCAGAGATTATGTTATTTGTATTAGTAGGCGCTGCTGTTGATATTCGTTATGCTTTATCTACTGGTATTGGGGCTATACTGATGATATTTGTAGCGCTTGTCATACGTGCTATTGGTGTTTGGATTTGTCTTATTGGAACAAATCTGAATATAAAAGAAAGAATATTTTGTATCATAGCTTATCTTCCTAAAGCAACGGTTCAAGCTGCGATTGGTTCTGTTCCTTTATCACTAGGACTATCTTGTGGGCCGATGATTTTATCAGTAGCGGTTTTAGCTATATTGATAACTGCACCTTTAGGAGCTATTGGTATAGACAGGTCTTATACCAAAATACTTGTGAAAGAAAACATTTGATTTTTCAATGACAAAATAGTATTAATTCGTTATAATACTTTAAGGAGGTTTGAAAATGAAACAATATTTAGATATGTGTCAATATATTTTAGATAATGGTGAAGATAGGGAAGATCGTACAGGGACTGGTACAAGAAGTGTTTTTGGTTATCAGAATCGTTATGATTTAAGAGAAGGTTTTCCTTTGCTTACAACTAAGAAAATGTTTTTGAGACCAATTGCTGAAGAGTTATTATGGTTTATTAAGGGTGATACGAATATAAAATATTTAGTTGATAGAAATGTAAAAATATGGAATGAATGGCCTTATGAAGCATTTAAGAAATCAGAAGATTTTCATGGTGAAACTTTAGAAGAATTTATCGCTAAAATCAAAGCATTAGATGCTGATGATCCATTTGTTGTTAAATATGGTGAATTAGGACCTGTTTATGGTAGACAATGGCGTAATTTTAATGAAGAAGGTGTTGATCAATTGGATAAACTTATCGATTCATTAAAAAATAACCCATTTTCTCGTCGACATATTATATGTGCTTGGAATCCAGCTGAAGTGGATCAAATGGCTTTACCACCATGTCATGCATTTTTACAATTTTATGTATCCAATGATAAGAAATATTTATCTTGTCAGCTTTATCAAAGAAGTGCTGATACTTTCTTAGGTGTTCCTTTTAATATTGCTTCTTATGCTTTATTTACCTCAATGATTGCTCAAGTATGTGGTTATGAAGCTAAGGAATTTGTTCATTCATTTGGTGATTTACATATTTATAAAGATCATTTTGATGTTGTTAAGGAACAAATTTCTAGAGAACCATTACCGCTATGTCAGTTAAAACTTAATCCTGACATAACATCAATTTATGATTTTACTATTGATGATATTAAAATCGAAAACTATCAAAGTCATGGTCGTTTAGTAGGAAAGGTGAGTGTCTAATGATTAGTATTATTGTTGCCATGGATAAGAATCAGCTTATTGGGAAGAACGATTCATCTAATGGAATTCCTTGGAATAATAAAGAAGATTTAAAACATTTTAAAGAAACAACCATCAATCAAACAATTTGTATGGGTTATACAACATATAAAGCTATTGGTAGACCTTTACCAAAACGTCATAATATTGTGGTATGTTATGATTATTTTGATGATGAACGTGTAGAAGTTAGAACATCTCTCATAGATGTCATTAACGAATATAAAACGAATCATAAAGATTTATTTATTACTGGTGGAGCATCTATTTATAAGCAGGCATTACCATATGTTGATCAATTACTCATATCAAGAATTCCTGGTGATTTTACAGGTGAAACATATTTCCCTAATTTTAGTGAATATGGCTTTAAGCTTGTAGAAACAAAACCAAAGGAAACATTTAATCTAGAAATTTATCAAAGAGGAAATTTATGAAAAGAATTATATTAATTGTTATAAAAGTTTTGTTTTATATTCCAGGATGGTTACTAAAAATAAGATATTATAATAAACATATTGAAGATACATCATTTGCAGAAAGATTCTCATATATCCAAAATATATCACATAAAGTTGTATCTAAAGCCAATGTTGATTTCCATGGCTTTGGCATGGAAAATCTACCTGAGGAACAAGGTTATTTATTAGCTCCTAATCATCAGGGATTATTTGATCCGTTGATTGTTTTTGAAACATTGGATAAACCTTATAAAGCGGTTGTTAAACAGGAATTATTAGATGTTATAGTCATTGGTGATTGTATTAAAATGTTGGAATTTATTGGTATTGATCGTGAAAACTTAAGATCACAAGTCAAGATGATTAGACAAGTTTCTAAAGAATTACAAGAAGGAACCAACTATTTAATATTCCCTGAAGGGACAAGATGTCGTCAAAAAAATAAGATGCTAGAATTTAAAGGTGGTACCTTTAAAGCTGCTACTAATGCTAAAAAACCAATAGTACCAGTAGCTATGATCGATTGTTATAAAGTCTTTGATGATAATTCTATCAAAAAAGTTCACGCTCAAGTTCATTATCTAAAACCTTTATATTATGAAGATTATAAAGATATGAATACGACAGAAATCGCTCAAGAGGTGCAATCACGTATTCAACAATGTATTGAAGAAAATGAAAATCGTTACGAGTAGAAATATTTCTACTCGTTTTTCATATAATATATTGGTGATATCATGAAAAAAATCATTTTTATATTATGTTTTTTATTATCCATTACCCATGTCCATGCTGTGGATTTTCAAGGTAAAGCTTATATTGTCATGGATTCATTCAATTTAAATGTATTAGAAGGTCAAAATATCAATGAAATACAAAGTGTGGCATCAATATCTAAGATTATGACAGCGATTATTGCGATAGAAAATGGTGATTTAAATGATATTTATACCATTGGAAAAGAAGTTAATGATGCTTGGGGTAGTGGTGTCTATATACATATAGGGGATACCATTAGTTTAAGAGATTTATTACATGGGATATTATTAAGATCAGGCAATGATGCTTCTTTAGTATGTGCTAAAAATATTGGTGGAGATATTGAAACTTTTGTTGATATGATGAATCAAAAAGCTGAGGAAATAGGCATGCACAATACCCGTTTTTCTAATCCGACAGGATTAGATGAAGAAGATGATGGCAATCAATCAAGTGTTTATGATATGGCATTATTAATGAGTTATTGTAGTCAAAATCCTATTTTTAATGATATTGTTTCTAAAACGAGTTATGAAAGAGAAGATGGTGGCGGTACATGGTATAATAAGAATAAGTTATTAACACAATACTCTTATTGTGTTGGCGGTAAAACAGGTTATACTAAAAAAGCCAAAAGAACCTTAGTAACACGTGCTATTAAAGATGATATTTCATTAGTTATTGTAACTTTTAATTGTGGTGATGATTTTATGTTTCATCAACAAAAATATGAAGAATGTTTTGATAAGTATCATAGTATTCTTGTTTTAAGTAAAGGTATTTATAATTATCATGGACATTCATTTTTAGTAGATGAGGATTTATATGATTATGATGAGGATGTTTATTATGATATGGATGATGGTGTTATGAATATTATTGTTAATAATCAGATTATTTATCAAACAAAGTGTGAGAGTTTTCCGAAATTGATTATGCGTTATTTTTTTATTTTATTAGGAGAAATGATTAATGGATAAAAATTGTTGTTTAAATTAAAAATCTGTGTATAATGATTAAGAAGGAGCGTGATCAAAGTGGAAAGATTACAGAAAGCAATAGCAGCTAGTGGTTATACCAGTCGTAGAAAAGCTGAAGATCTTATACGTCAAGGTCGCGTAGAAGTGAATGGGGAAAAGGTTATAGAAATGGGGTTTAAGGTTAAAAGTGGCGACTTTATCACTATTGATGGTAAACCTATTGAAAGTGAGAATAAAGTTTACTATGTATTCTATAAACCGAAAAGTTGTATATGCACTTTATCTGATGAACATCATAGAAAAACAGTTATTGATTATTTTGGTGATGTTAATGAAAGAATATATCCAATAGGACGTTTGGATTATGATACAACAGGGATATTATTCTTAACTAATGATGGCGAATTTGCCAACCTTATGATGCATCCATCATCGCATCTAGAAAAAATATATGATGTGACGATTAATGGAATCATTACTAAAAAAACAATCTCTCAACTGCAAAAAGGTGTTTATTTAGATGGTGTAAAAACTTTACCTTGTCGCATAAAATTAGTGAGTCAGGATGAAGAACATGGTTCTTCAAGATTATTAGTGAAACTGGTGGAAGGAAAAAATCGTCAAATCAAAAAGATGTTTGAATCAGTTGGTTTTGAGGTTAAAAGATTGCATCGCAGTCAGATTGGTAATGTTCATTTAGATGGTTTAAAACCTGGCGAATATCGTCGTTTAAAACCTCATGAAGTGAAAGAGTTGCGTCAAAAAGCATTGGATAAGAAAGTATAGTCGAAGTATGATATATTTTGTATGATGAAGTTTGTTGAAATAAAATCTATAGTCATTTTATAATGAAAATAAGGAGGCAATAATATGCGTAGTGTTGTTGTGGATACAGATGTTGAAGCATGTGGTATATGTGGTTCTAAACAACCATATATTGAGTATAAAGA
>JAJQGQ010000229.1 GCA_021200395.1 Erysipelotrichaceae bacterium | reverse complement strand
TTCTAAATTTTATATTTCAATGTGCGTTTAAAGAATGACAATTATTGTTCATTATATTCAATCGCCCATTGTTCTAAAGCATCTATTGCCACTTCTATTTTTTCAAATATTTTATTGCATCCTTGATAGCTGTTATCGTGGCATCAATTTCTGATATATCGTTATATCGACCTATTGATAATCGCAAAGCGCCTTGTGCTAATACATAAGGAACACCCATAGCTAATAATACATGACTTGCTTCAACACTACCCGAATTACAAGCTGACCCACTTGATGCACAAATACCTTTTAAATCAAGTTCAAACAATAACGATTGGCCATCAATATGTTCAAAGCTTATATTGAGAATTCCTGGTAAGCGATAATCTTCATCACCATTAAAATGTGATCCTGGAATTTCTAACAAAGAATCTTGAAGTTGATTTCTAATATATTCAATACGCTTATTCTTTTCTTCCATCAATTCATAATTTTCTTTAAGAGCAATAGCCATGCCAACAATACCTGCCACATTTTCCGTACCAGGACGTCTGCCTTTTTCCTGGCCTCCACCTTCTATAAAATTATCGATTTTTACTTTCTTATTCATATAAAGAAAGCCAACACCTTTAGGACCATTAAATTTATGGGCTGAAGCTGATAATAAATCTATATTGGATATATCAATAGGTATACTACCAACGGCTTGCACAGCATCACAATGATATAAAACATTGTTTTCATGACATATGCGACCAATTTCATGAACAGGCTGAATAGTTCCTACTTCATTATTTGCATACATAATAGATACCAATGCTGTTTTATCACTTATGCTTTGTTTTAATTGTTGTAAATTGACTTGTCCTTTTTCATCAACATCTAAGTAAGTAACTAAAAAGCCTTCTTTTTCCAAAGCTTGTGCCATATGCAATACGGCATGATGCTCAATTTTTGAAACAATTAAATGATTCTTGCCTTGTTTTTTATAAGCATACATAATACCACGCAATGCCCAATTATCAGCTTCACTACCGCAAGAAGTAAAATATATCTCTGCTGGTGATACTTTTAAAAGAGAAGCAATTTGTTTTCTTGCATTTTCAATAACTTGATGATTACTTCTACCTAATTTATAAATAGATGAAGGATTACCATAATTTTCTTTTAAATAAGGAAGCATGGATTCAAACGATAAATCTGATATACGTGTTGTCGCCGCATTATCAAGATAAATCATGAAGCGTCCTCAATTAAAACCTTCATTGTGCCACCACAAACCATACCTTCTGACTCTGCTACATCTCCTGTCATATCAATAAAAGCACATTGGTATTGATGTGTGCCAATAATATCAATTGCATCACGTATAATCGCTCCCTCACTGCATCCTCCACCAATACTACCTGTGACATTACCATGGGTATCAACAGACATCTTTGCACCTACACCTCTTGGTGTAGAACCTTTGGTTTCTATCACTGTTACAACAGCTTGAGGATTGTTGTTATTTGCTAAATATTCTATCATATCATATTCCAAATCAGAACCATTAATATATCTTTCCACTTGATTATTTTGTGGTAAACGTTTATAGGAAATAACCTCTGATAATATAGAAATCGCAATTTCTTCCGGTGTTACTGATCCAATATTTAATCCAATAGGAGAACAAATGGCATCCAAACGTGATTGTTCATAGCCTTCTTCTTTTAACATTTCAAGTAAACCTCTCACACGTCTACGTGAACCAATCATACCTAAATAAGCACTTTGAGTTCCTCTAAATAATGTTCTTAAACATTGTGCATCATGTTTATGACCTCTTGTGATAACAACCACATAATCATAACTTGTGACTTTTAAAGATTCTATAGCATGTTCAAAAGAATCACAAATCACTTCCTTAGCGTAAGGAAATCTCTCAGTATTTGCGAATGCTTGACGATCATCAACAACTGTTACATCAAATCCACATTTAGCAGAAAATTCACAAAGTGGCATAGCAATATGTCCAGCTCCTAGAATAATCAATCTTTCTCTAGGAAATATTGGTTCAATTGTTGTAAAACTATTGTCATTTTGTATAAGTTGTGGTTTGACAACTGTAAAATTTTCATAATCGCCACTTTGAATGATTTCAATATTTCTATGTAAGTCATCTAAGTTTCCAGATTCATTAGAAAAATTTGTTTTAATTTGTAAGCTTTGACCTTCTGCAATCATTTTTAAAGCTTGTGCATATATTTCTTTCATATAAACTCCTTATAATTTGTCAATACCTTCAAATGTACATTCGCCATCTTCATGATAAGCACATGTTGTACAATCTGTCACATAACCAACATATTTTTCATTTTCTACGTACGCCCCACATAAGCCAATATGTTTAGCATACACTTGCAGACACATGTTCATAACATAATTAACAGAAGTGGCTTTACCACCACAATATTTACAAATATAATTGCCACAACCTGTTTCTTTATATTGTACACCATTATCTAAATCAATTTGTTTTAATACATGTCCCATTTTCTCAACTCCTTAACAAAATTATAACATTTTTTATAAAAATAAGGCAACAAATGTTGCCTTACTTCGTATTAT
>JAJQGQ010000059.1 GCA_021200395.1 Erysipelotrichaceae bacterium | reverse complement strand
TATTTATCCATAAAACTATCTTTTAATTGTTGCATCTGATGTCTAATATGACCTTCACTCATAACATATAAAGGTGTACCATATTCTTTTACTAAATCCATTGCATCAACATCATCGATAAATAAACTACGATCTCTAATTTGTGCAAATGGTGTTTGTAATGTCATTCCTAATCTCTCTCCCTAATATAAATTCTTTAATGTATAATAACCATTCTCTTTATCAATAATAGCTAGACAAGCAGAAATAGCTCCTTGAACAAAGACTTCTTTAGATAAAGCAGTATGTTTGACTTCAATAATTTCATCATGACCCGCAAATAAAACAGTATGTTCTCCAAAAATAGTACCTGCACGCACAGAAGAAATACCAACTTCATTGCGTTCACGTTTATGATGAACTTGAGATCTATCATAGACTTCTTGAGTTTCATCAATATTTTCATGAATACTATCATATAACAACTTTGCGGTACCACTAGGAGCATCAACTTTTTGATTATGATGTTTTTCAATGATTTCTATATCATATCCTTGATCATAGAAAGTTTTAGAAACTTCTTTGACAATCTTGTTAAGCATAGACACACCGAAAGATGTATTATATGATTGAAAAATCGGAATCTGAGAAGAAGCTTCTTCAATATGTAATAATTGTTGTTCATTAAAACCTGTAGTCGCAATTACTAAGGCACAATGATGACTTACCCCAAATTTTAAAATATCTTCTAAATTATCTGGATGAGAAAAATCAATAATTGCATCTACATCTTCGCTAACTTCAGATAAAGAGTTATACATCTTTTCGTCAATTTTTGCATCAAAAACAGGCGAAACAACGCCAATTAAATTCATTTGGTCGTTGTCTCTCACTGCTTGGGCTACTTTTTTACCCATTAAGCCAAATCCATAAACTAATATATTCATCTTAATAACCCTTCTCTTCAAATCTCTTCATAGCATTAAACAATAACTGTTTATTAGCATCGGTTGTAGGAATTAATGGTCTTCTTACCATTTCCCCACATACACCAAGCCTTGCAAGGGCTGCTTTAGGCATAATTGGATTAACATCTACAAATAGATATTTACTGACATCATTAAAAGCATATGCCATTTCCTGTGCTAATTTTAAATCACCTTTTAAACAAGCTTGAGCAAACATTTCTGTTTCTCTAGGATAAACATTAGACAATACAGAAATAACACCTTTTCCACCAGCTGCAATAAAAGGTAAAATATTATCATCACAACCACTATATAAATCAAAATCCAACCCTTGTGTATGAGTTAAAACATCCATAGCATAATTAATATTATCAGTTGCATCTTTCATAGCTTGAATATTTTTATGCTTAGCAAGTTCTACAACTGTATCTACAGCAATATTCATACCTGTTCTTCCTGGTACATTATAAACAATCATAGGAATATCTACTCTATCAGCTATATACGTATAATGTTCAATTAAACCTCTTTGACTTGTTTTATTATAATAAGGTGTTACCACTAAAATAGCATCAGCACCTGCTTCTTTATTAAACTTAGCTTTCTTTAAAGCTGTTTCAGTATCATTAGAACCTGCTCCTGCAATCACTTTAATACCAGTACCTTTAGCCATTTCAATAGTAATTTCAGTTAACTTAAACTCTTCTTCAATAGTAATCGTAGGTGTTTCACCAGTTGTACCATTGACTAATAAAGCTTGAACACCACCATCAATCATTCTTTGAACTTGTCTTTTAAACCCGTCATAATCAATACTACCATCATCTAACATTGGTAACACAAGTGCAACTGCACTACCTTCAAAAATTGTTGACATATATATCCTCCTTATAAATTATATGCTTTTTTTATCTCATTTATTGCTAATTCCATTAAATCATCAGGAATAACACAAGAAATAGAAATCTCTGATGTTGTAATTTGTAAAATAGGAATTTGATGTTTTCCTAAAATATCAAAAATATGAGCCGCAACACCAACTTCACTAGCCATACCTTCACCTTGTACCTTAACTTTAGCGACATTTCTATTTTGATAAACCATAATTCTTGGATGATCTTCTTTGACATCTTCTAAAGCTTTATTGAGTTTATCCTGTTCACTTTGACTACATGTAAAATCAATACGCATCTCATCATCTAACATCACTTCAGAAATCATATCAATATTAACATCATTCTTTGATATATCCTTAAAAATATCAGCTACAAAAAGTGAATTCTTTTCAACATTTAATAACTTTACTTGAATAATTTTATCATCATATTCTACTTGACTAATTGCATTCATTTCTTTCGCCCTCTTTCAATAAAAAATTGCAATGAACCCATTGCAATAATAAAATATCTTATTAACGCAATAGCTCTCCACTTTACCAAGTGACAGTGATATGAATCATCTTCATACCCCCAGGGTATAATAACATGCAAATTAATATCCCTTCGGCAGTTGTTCGCCTATTTTCCTAGGTTGCATCCCATTTAGAAAACATCTTAACCCCTGCGCCTCTATTTCTTAGTTCAATACTAACACAACCAGACTTTTAAAGCAACCTAAAATTAATCTTGTTAAGATTCTCTTACTATTATAT
>JAJQGQ010000256.1 GCA_021200395.1 Erysipelotrichaceae bacterium | reverse complement strand
CCCCATAAATTTTGAGTGCCTATCGATTTCCCAAGTTATTTGAGAACATCAAAATAATTGTAATTTTTATTTTTTTACATATAATATAGGCGTCTAAAAGAAGATGAAATGGAGGATAAAAATGAAGTTTAAAATTGAAAATTGTCGCTATGAATTAGTGAAGGATTTATTGATTGGGCTTGATTCCTTGGTTGTTGAAGTTGAAAAAGAAGAAAGTGATACTGTTGTGACTTTACAATCAGGCTATTCTCAAAGGGATTTAATGAATGCCTTGAAGCAGGATCCTTTACATACATTTTGTGAAAATTCTACAGTTTATGCTATTTAAGATATCTCATGGGAAGATGTCTTTTTTTATATCTTTAAACATATCATATATCAGGTGATTATATGATCTTTTTTAAAATGATTAAAAAAATACGTATTATTAATATAGCTTCAACAATTATTATTATATGTATTATCATACGACTTTTTTACAGTCAATTTTATATGTATAATGAATTATATTTAAAAGCCACTGATTCGTGGCAAAGAGGGTTCGTCATTGAAGCCTCAAGAGGTAAAATATATGATAGTCAAGGGGAAGTGCTGGCTGATAATTTAACGACTTCGTCACTTATTGTGGTGCCAAGTCAGATTATTGATAGTGTTGATACAGCATATAAACTTAGTCAAATATTGGATTGTGATAGTGATACTATTTTAGAAAAAATCACAAAAAAAGTTTCAGTTGAACGTATTCAGCCTGAAGGAAGACAATTAGAAGAAAATAAAGCAAGTCAAATTGATCGTTTAAAATTGCCAGGAGTCTATTTGGTTTCAGATACATTAAGATATTATCCTTATGGTAGTTATTTGGCTCAAACATTGGGTTTTGTCGGTATTGATAATCAAGGCTTAGCTGGATTGGAATTAAAATATGATCAATATTTAAGTGGAACAAATGGCAGTATTAATTATTATATGAATGCAAAAAGCCAGAATTTGAATATTTATCCATCTCAATACAATTATCCAGTTAGTGGCATGAATATTCAATTAACGATTGATACGAGAGTACAAGATGTCGTTGAAAGAGAATTAGAAAATGCCTATGATACTTATCATCCAGACTCTATTTTATGTTTAGCCATGAACCCTCATACAGGAGAGATATTAGCGATGGCTTCAATGCCTGATTTCGATCCTAATGATTATCAAAACGCTAATGAAGAAATATATAATCGCAATCTTCCTATCTGGAAATCATATGAACCAGGATCAACATTTAAAATTATTACTTTTTCGAGTGCACTTAATGAAAATCTATTTAATATGGATGAAGATACTTATTATGATAAAGGTTATGAAATTGTGGGTGGTGTTCGTATTAAATCATGGAAAAAAGGTGGCCATGGTTTACAGACTTTTCGTGAAGTATTACAGAATTCATCTAACCCTGGCTTTGTTGAAATAGGACGACGATTAGGGAAGGACAAATTATATCAATATATACAAGATTTTGGCTTAACTGAAAAAACAGGAGTAGACTTGATTGGTGAAGCATCTGGTATTATGTTTGCTTATGATGATTTTAATGAAGTGGAACAAGCAACAGTGGCATTTGGTCAGGGTCTTTCCATTACACCAATCCAATTAGTAAGAGCAGTATGTGCATGTGTTAATGGTGGTTATTTATATCAACCTTATATTGTTGATAAAATCATAGAATCCTCAACCAATGATGTTATTGTTGATAATGAACCAGTCTTAATACGTCAAGTTATTAGTGAAGATACTTCAGAAAAAGTAAGAGATGCTTTAGAAAGTGTTGTCACGAATGGTGGAGGTAAAAATGCTTATATTGATGGATATCGTATAGGTGGTAAAACAGGAACAGCGCAGATTGCTAGTAATGGAACTTATAGTGGTAATGGTTATATTTTGTCTTTTATTGGGGTTGCCCCAATTGATGATCCCCAAATTGTATTATATATTGCCATGGATAATCCACAAAATTGTGTGCAATATGGTGGTACCACAGTTGCTCCTATTGCTAGAAAAATGTTGGTGGATATTTTACCAGCTTTAGGTATTGAAAAAGTCCTTGAACAGGATGAAAAAGTAAAAACGATTACTGATGAAATCACTTATGAAGTAGAAAATTATATTGGTATGACTAAAGAAAATGTTAAAAGTGAATATTATACTTTTGAATTTATGGGTGAAGGGAATATTGTGATTGATCAATTGCCACGTGTAGGTGAAGAAATTAAGGCTGGACAAAGTGTTAAAATCCAATTAGGAAATGAATCGTTGTAATTTTTTATAAATCTTGTATAATAGAAGATAATATTTGGAAAGAGGTAAATACAATGGCTAAAAATACAGTAAAAAATGATGCGATTACATCTCGTGACACTGATTTTGCACAATGGTATACAGATGTATGCCGTAAAGCAGAACTGATGGATTATTCTAGCGTTAAAGGATTTATTATTTATCGTCCTGATGGTTATGCTTTATGGGAAATGATTCAAGCATATATGGATAAAAAATTTAAGGAAACAGGACATCAAAATGTTTATATGCCGATGCTCATTCCTGAATCTTTACTACAAAAAGAATCCGATCATGTGGAAGGGTTTGCACCTGAATGTGCAGTTGTGACCAAAGGTGGCTATGATGATTTAGAAGAAAGACTTGTGATTCGTCCTACAAGTGAAACATTATTTTGTGAACATTATGCTAAGATTGTTAATTCCTATCGTGATTTGCCTAAATTATATAATCAATGGTGTAGTGTTGTTCGTTGGGAAAAAACAACGAGACCGTTTTTACGTGGATCAGAATTTTTATGGCAGGAAGGACATACCATTCATGCTACTGAGCATGAAGCTAGAGAAGAAACATTACGTATGTTAGGTATTTATAAACAAACATGTGAGGAGTTATTAGCGATTCCAGTTGTTTCTGGTAAAAAAACAGAAAGAGAAAAATTTGCAGGAGCGGTTGAAACATATACGATTGAAGCTTTAATGCATGATGGTAAAGCCTTACAATCTGGAACTTCACATTATTTTGGTGATGGTTTTGCGAAGGCTTTTGATATGAAATATTTGGATAAAGATAACAAGCTTAAATATGTTCATCAAACATCATGGGGTGTTTCTACGAGACTTTTAGGAGCTATCATTATGGTACATGGTGATGATAATGGTTTGGTTTTACCACCAAGAGTGGCACCAACACAATTGATTATTATTCCTATACAGCAGAAAAAAGAAGGTATTTTAGATAAAGCTTATGAACTTGCTGATACTTTAAATGCTTCAGGCATTCGTGTCAAAGTTGATGATAGTGATAAATCACCTGGATGGAAATTCTCTGATGCTGAAATGCGTGGCATTCCTTTAAGATTAGAAGTAGGACCTCGTGATTTACAAAACAATCAATGTGTCATTGCGAAAAGAAACAATGGTGAAAAAATTACATTGCCATTGGATGAAAACTTAAGTGATACAATTAAACAATTATTAGATGATATTCATGATGAAATGTATGAACAAGCTAAAGAATTTAGAGATGAACATATTAACACTGCTTCAACATTCGATGAATTTGTTGAAATACTTAATACGAAGGGTGGTTACGTTAAATTACCTTGGTGTGGAGACGAAGCATGTGAAGTAAAGATAAAAGAAGAAACAACTGCTACTTCAAGATGCATTGATGTTGATGCTCATGTGAGTGGTGTGTGTCCAATTTGTGGTAAAAAAGCAAAACATATTGTTTATTTTGCCAGAGCTTATTAATAGGTGGTTGAATGAAAAAAAGTTTTAAAGAATTTCGCATGACCATTGTATGTGCCATTCTCTTTATACTATGTTTGATTTTAGCTTTGTATTGTGGCATGAATCATCAAATGAGAAGACTCATTATTGCCCTTGTTTTATCTTTTATTGCATTAATGATGTTAACGACGAGATTTCGTATGATTTTCTTTGATGATGGTATTATGATTTATCAATGGAAAATAATCACTATGCTACCTAGTTTTATAGATTATAAAGATATTCAGTCTATGGAACAACTATCAAAGCATAAAGTTCTAATACATCATCATCAAGATACTATTGTTTATGTTTTTAATAGTGAAGCTTTTATAGAAGCTTATAAGCAGGTACCATATGAAGATTATTAAAACGATTATAGCTCTTATATTATGTGTTGCTTTATGTTTTGGTGGCTTTACAGCTTATCGATATATTACGAATCATGATACTATTCCTGATAGTGAAACGTTATCAGAACATATATCTAATGATGAACATGTTAATTATTATTATTCAAAATTAGATGAAGCCCAACAGCTTATATATGAAACAATTTATTATGCTTATAGTCAGTTTGAATCATCCATTATTATTCAAGATAGTGATCCTGATACTATATCTTTGATGGCTAGTTTTGTTTTATATGATCATCCTGAACTCTTCTATGTTAATCCTTCATATACTTATGTTAATGATACCAAATATATCTTATATCCAACATATTATTATGATGAAGATGAAGTTACAACAATTAATGAACAACTCAATGAACAAATATCAGATGCTATAACTTATGCCAATAGCTTAGACAGTGACATGGAAAAAGCTAAATATCTTTATGATTATGTCATTGAAAATGTTGAATATGTGGTAAGAAGTGGAAAAGATCAAACAATGACGAGTGCTTTACTAGATGGTCAAAGTGTTTGTGCTGGTTATGCTAAAGCATATCAATATCTTTTAAGTCAGGTTGATATAGATAGTGCTTATATACCAGGAACGTCACTGGTAAGTACAGCGACTTCAGGTCATGCGTGGACAATGGTAGAAATAGCTGGTGACTATTATTATTGTGATACCACTTGGGGTGATGTCACTACGGGAGTAGAACATGCATGCAATGCATATTTTATGATGAGCAGTGATGAAATGCTAAGGTGTTACAAACCTGATTATGACTATTATGAAACAACCGCATATTATGAATGGAATTATTTTGCGTCTATTGGTTGTTATATGGAAACTTATGAACGTGGTATATTAAGTAAGGCTGTTAGAAATAATGATCATGTAGCGGAAATAAAATGTGCTAATGAAGAAGTATATAATGAAGTTGTCAATAAGATTAAGAATGATTATCTTGCTTATTATGTTTTAAAAGAAAATAATAAATGGAGTAATGCTGACACATATTATTGTAATGATTATTTATATGTTATAGAACTGTTTTATTAGAACAATCTTAGAAGATTGTTCTTTTTTTATGTAATTTTTTTGAATTTGTAAAAAGTTTTTTATATACAAGAGGGAAAGTTTGGTATATAATAGTGGTATCAAGTGTTAAAAAGTGTAATAAAATGTTAAAAAGTGGGTGATGAAAAATGTTCTTTGGTGAATTTAAACATAACATTGACGCCAAAGGGCGTTTAAGCATACCAGCCAAAATGCGAAATCAATGTGGCGAAAGTGTCTATGTGATGAAGGGGAATGATGGTTGTTTAGCAGTTTATACACAAGAAGGATTTGATGAATATTATGCTGAGATATTAGCATTATCTAGAAAAAAGAAGAAGAATCGTACCTATAAACGTTTAGTCACATCAAGAGTTAATGAATGTGAATTTGATAAATTAGGAAGAATTAATATTCCTGCTTCTTTAAGAGAAGAAGCTCATTTAACAAAGGAATGTACGATTGTAGGTGCAGGGGATTGCATCGAACTTTGGAATAGTGAAGAGTGGGAAAGTTTCTATGATGATAATGTGGATCAATTTGATGATCTTTCTGAAGAAATTGATGAGGAGTAGAAAAAGATGTTTGAACATGTTAGTGTCCTCTTAAATGAAGCTATTGATGGCTTAAATATTAAAAGTGATGGTATATATGTGGACTGTACTTTAGGTGCAGGAGGACATAGTGCAGAGATTCTTAAAAGAATAGATACAGGACATCTTTATTGCTTTGATCAAGATGAAGAAGCCATTCAAGCAGCAACTGAAAGATTACAAAATATCTCTAATCACTTTACGATTATTCATACGAATTTTAAGAATATCAAGAGTGTATTATATGATCAAGGTATTGAACATGTTGATGGCATACTCTTCGATTTAGGTGTTTCTTCACCACAATTTGATGAAGGATATAGAGGCTTTAGTTACAATTATGATGCAAAGCTTGATATGCGTATGGATATGAACCAAAGCTTAAGTGCTTATGATATTGTCAATACATATAGCTATGAACAACTCGTCAAGATTCTTTATCGATATGGTGATGAAAAATATGCAAAAAACATTGCAAGAAACATTGAACGTCAAAGAAACATAAAACCTATCGAGACAACATTTGAACTAGTAGATATTATTAAACAATCTATTCCTGCTGCTGCTAAAAGAAAGAGTGGTCATCCTGCCAAAAAAACTTTTCAAGCTATAAGAATTGCAGTGAATGATGAACTCAATGTTTTTGAAGATGCTTTACATGATAGTTTAGATTTGTTGAATATAAATGGAAGAATTGCTGTGATTACATTCCATTCATTAGAAGACAAAATATGTAAATATACTTTTAATGAAGTATCAACAATACCTAAACTCCCTAAGGGAATGCCAATAGTACCAGACAATTTAAAACCTAAATTTCAAAAAATTACAAAAAAACCTATTGTTGCTTCTGATGAAGAATTAAATATCAATCATCGAGCACATTCGGCAAAATTAAGAATTATAGAAAGGATTGAAAAGGATGAAGAAAAATAAAAGAAAAGAATCACGTTTTGTAAGATTCTCAAAAAGACTCTTTATATTAAGTTTTATAGTATTTGTTGTAGGAATTGTTGCTTTAAATTCTTATGAAGCATCATTGAATATTAAAATTGATACAATTGAAGATGAAATCCAAACTATTCAAGCCGACATAGATAGCTTAGATAGTGAAAAATTATCACTAGCATCCTTTTCACGTTTAGAATCTGTAGCTGAAGAAAGAGGTTATACTTATCAACAAAGCAGTGGCACTGTTGCAGTAGTAGGGGAGAGTAATGAATAATGGCTCGTAAATTCAAAATACCGAGCATAAAAAAAGATAACAATTATGGGGCAAACTTCATGCTTGTTATCATTTGCGTTTTAGTTCTTTGTTTAGTCTTTAATGTGGTTTATTTAGGCTTGACAGGAAAGCATCTTATTAGTGGTAATGATATTTCTGCATATGCCTCTCAGCGTGGTGGATCACAAAAGGTTCAAACCTTAACAGCAAAACGCGGAACAATATATTCTAGTAATGATGAAGTTTTAGTGACTGATGTAACGAAATATAAAGTTTATGCTATTTTATCAACAACACGTACAAATGCTGATGGAAGTGCCGCCTATGTTGAAGATAAAGAATATACAGCTGAAAAGTTAGCTGAAATTCTTGGTGGAGACTATGATGAGATTCTCGAAAAGCTTAATAAAGATTCTTATCAAGTGGAATTTGGCAGTATTGGTAATAATATATCTTCTTTAGTTAAAGAGGAAATAGAAGCATTGGATTTACCAGGTATTGAATTTGAGGAAACAACAACTCGAAGCTATCGCTATGGTGATTTTGCATCCTATGAGATTGGTTATGCTCAAATTGTTACGGATGAAATTAATGGGAAAACAACATCGGCTTTAGTTGGTCAAATGGGTATTGAAAAAGTTTATGATGAGGAATTATCAGGAACTGATGGACAAAGAGTTTATTTGGCTGATAATAATGATAATGTATTACCTAATGGTATTGTTTCAGAGACAGCACCAGTTACGGGTAATGATATATATTTAACTTTAGATACGGATATTCAAACAGAATTGACTTCACAATTATCGAAGCTTTGTGAAGCTGAAGAAGCTGATCAAGCAACTTGTGCTATTATGAATGCTAAGACTGGGGCAATTTTAGCAGTTGCTAATTATCCTTCATTTGATCCAAATGAGAGAGATATGGAAAATTATGTCGATTTATTTTTAAATGAAGCAGTTGAACCAGGATCAGTTTTTAAATCATTCGTATATGCCAATGCAATTAACGATAGTAGTACTAGTGGTTTTAGTGTTGATAATACATATACTTCAGGAACATATTATTATTCTTCTTCAAGTAGTCCGATAAAAGATCATAATAGTGGTCAAGGTTGGGGTGTTATTTCTTATAAACAGGGATTTTATTATTCATCTAATACCGCTATATGTAATATCCTATCAACTTATACTGATAAAGATTCTCTGATTGCGGATTATGAAGCATTAGGTCTTTTCCAAAGTGATGAAATGGATGGCTTATCAACTGCATCTGGAATAGCTGGTTATGTGAATAATGAAGGCCGTATTGTTGAGTGGTTAACAACTGGTTTTGGTCAAGGTTCAACAGTGACAGCCTATCAATTGTTAAAAGGTTATAGTGCTTTTGCCAATGATGGTAAAACAGTTAAACCATATATTGTTGATAAAATCGTTGATAGTGAAACGGATGAAGTTCTCTATCAAGCCTCAACCCAATATTCACAACAAATTTATTCTTCTGAAACTGTTGAGGAAATGCGAGATTTGTTGAGTGGTGTTATTAATATATCTGGTAGTACAGGTTATAAGTATCATATGGATGATATTCATTTAATTGGTAAAACAGGAACAGGACAGATTGCCCAAAATGGTGCTTATGTAAGTGGTTATTATACTCATAGTTTTTGTGGTTTGGCACCTTATGATGATCCAGAAATCGTTATTGTATTATGGTATCAATCAGGAACAACTGATAATACCAATGCAGCTACATTGGTTCAAGCTGTTGTACGTTCAGCTCTCAATAAGCTCAATGAACAGGAAATTAAAGTTGTGGCATCAAGTAGTTATACTTTAGATTCTTATACAAATCAAAGTACTTCTTATGTTTCCTCATTATTATCAACCAATCAATTGACACCAGTTGTGATAGGTGATGGTGATATTGTGCTTAGTCAATATCCATATGCTAATACGGAGGTTGCTTCTGAGTCACGTGTTTTCTTAAAAACAAATGGTACAACAATAACGATGCCATCAATGGAAGGATGGTCACGAAAAGAAGCTGAAGCCTTTGCTACAATGGCTGATGTGACAATTGAAGTGGAAGGTACAGGAACAATTTATGATCAAAGTGTTTCTAAGGGAACAACTTTAGAAGCTGGTCAAACAATTACTGTTTATGCTGAATAAAAAAGCGCAAAAGCGCTTTTTTTAGTTTTCAATTTCTAATAATTCTAGATAATAATCATTGGCTTCTTCAATTTGCTTTTCTAAGTCATTTCTTTTCTTTAGTAAAGGTTGTAGAATACTATAATCACTTATACCATTCATTTGATTATCAATTTCTAATAATTGCTTTTCTAATTCGGGAATTTTTGTTTCTAAATTATTTAAATCACGTTTTTGTTGATAAGTTAACTTTACTTTATTTTCTCGTATACGGGTATCTTTCTTTTTAACTTTAGTTGTTTTTTCACTAATACTAATAGATGCACTATAACCACCATTCATATATTGAATCTGTTTATTTTTAAAGATAAACAAACCATTACAAATACGATCTAAAAAATAACGATCATGGGAAACAACAATAATAATACCGCTAAAATGATCCAAATAATCTTCAAATATTTGTAAAGTCATAATATCTAGATCATTTGTTGGTTCATCCAACAACAAAACATTTGGTCCACTCATTAACGTTTTTAATAAATATAATCGTCTTTTTTCTCCACCAGACAAACGATTAATATAAGCATACTGTAAATCACTGTCAAAAAGAAATCTTTCACACATCTGTTTAGCTGTTAGCGTTCCTTCACTTGTTTGTAAAACATGAGCAGTTTCATTTATATAATCAATGACACGTTGATTATCATCAACTTCATAACCTTGTTTAAAATATCCTATTCTTACGGTTTCGCCCATAATGACTTGACCATTAACAGGTTGTATATCACCAGCAATAATATTCAACAAGGTTGTTTTACCGCATCCGTTTTGACCTAAAATACCAATACGATCAAATCTTTTAAAGTGATAACTAAAAGGTTCAAATAATAAATGATCAAACTGCATTGAAACATCTACTAATTCAATCGTTTTATTTCCTAAACGCGATGCTGTATCAATCATTTGAATATCTTTTATCTTTTGTTGATCGACAATAGCACTTAATTCCTGAAATCTTTGAAGTCTATCTTTGCTTTTCGTAGAACGTGCTTGTACACCAGCACGTACCCATTCTAATTCTTTCTTCAAAAATTGTTTGCGTTTATGTTGTGCAGCTAATGTTGCTTCTTCACGCTGTTGCTTTAATTCTAAATATTGAGAATAATGACCATCATATTGGTATATTTTCGTTCGATCTAATTCAAATATTTTAGTTGTGATACGTTCCATAAAATAGCGATCGTGAGTAACCATATATAAGGCTTTATTCCATTTAATGAGATAATTCTCTAAATACTCTATCATTTCACTATCTAAATGATTCGTTGGTTCATCTAATAAAAGTAAATCACATGGTTTTAGTAAAGCAATGGCTAAAGCCACACGTCTTTGTTGACCACCTGATAATTCACCTATCTTTTGATTATGTTCAATAATTCCTAATTGATTAAGAATACTTTTAATCTCATAATCATTAACTTTGTTTCCTAATATTGCTTGCGCTTGTTGAAAGACTGTCAAATCTTTATTGAAAGAGGGACTTTGTGGCAAATAAGAAATACGTAAATCCTTTTTTCTTAAAATATCTCCTTGATAATCTTCTTCGCCAGCTAAAATTTTAAGCATTGTAGATTTACCAGTTCCATTAATACCAATAAATGCGATCTTATCTGTCTCATTGATAGTAAAGGAAATATCATCCATTAAACATTTAAAATTATTTGATTTACTTAGATGAGACACTGTAATAAGCATGAAACAACCTCCTAATCATATAAAATAAAACTCAAATGATAAACTAATGGATGAAACATTTTGGTATTGAAACCATAACATACACAATCATCTATATCACCATCCCAATCATTATTAAGTTGATCTAATAAAGGTTGAACATCCTCTTTATTCATATGACATGTAATATAAAAATCACTGCATCCCTTAGCTAATGGATAAGGACGTGTAGGTGAAATAGAAAAATCGTTATTCATCTTATATAGCAACTCTTTAATCATTTCACAATCTTCTTCTTTTTCGCTAGAAACAACAACATGGAGTTTTCCAAACATCATTAACACCTCATTTCTTAACTATTCTAACACAGATTTGATAAAATGTCTTTAATGCATTATAATAATAAGTGAGGTGATGATGATGCAATGGCAAGACTTATTTTCTTCTAATATCTTAGATCGTGGTTATGATTATTATATGTCTGATAATATATTAGAGATTCATAAAGTATCATCTCGTCTTATAGCTCGTGTTAAAGGGGAACATGATTATCATATAGAAATAGATTTAGATCATATAGAAAATATGACATGTGATTGTCAATATTATCAATCAGGGAACTATTGTAAACATTTAGCTGCTGTTTTATTTGCTTATGAAGATAAACCTATCAAAGCAGAAAATAATGAGATAGATATCAATTATATCATAGAAAGTTTTGATAAATATCAATTACAACAAATTCTTAAAGATTTATCATGTAAAGACGAAGGCATCAAAAAATATATATTATCATTATCACAAAATATATCTCTTAAACATGAGCATCAAAGAATTCAAGATATCTTTGATCAATATCGTATTATTGATGATTTACCAGAGGTTTTTAAGCAATTGAATAATTGGTTAGTATTAGGTTATAATGAAGAATGTTTTGAACTTATCAAGGATATTTATGAGCGTTTAATCAAGTTGGTTAAGCAACATGAGTTTTTTGATGAATGTCAAAAATTGATAGAAGTGATATTGCAACGTTGTGATTCATCTTTGTATAATATGATTTATCAATGGCTTATTAATCAATATGATTTTGATAATCAATATCCCATGATAGAAAATCTATTATTTGAAAAAAACTATTTTGATTCAGATAAATTAAAAGAATTATTATTAATGACTTATCAACAAAATAAAGATCGTCAGGATTATTATAGTCAACATCGCTTAAACCAAATAAAACAATGGTTAAACCAATTTTAGCTTGCATTTCAATTGAGCTTTAGTATAATGAGAGACGTATTACAAAGAAAGGAAAATCAAACATGTCAAAAATTATCTATATTATGATTATTTCTGCCATTCCTCTTGTTGAACAAAGGGGTGCTATTCCTGTAGGAATATTTACAGGATGTGATCCACTTATTGTTTTTGTTGCATCATATATTGGTTCACTGATTCCTGTTCCTTTTATCTTTTATTTATTTAATTGGATTATGGATTTATTAAGAAAACATCATTGGCTACCATGGCTTGTGAATCTTGTTGACAACAAGATTGCTAAAAATACAGCTAGATTTGAAAAATATAAAGAACCTGCCCTTATCACTTTTATTGGTATTCCTTTACCAACAACAGGAGTATGGACAGGTACGGCAGTCGCAACATTTTTAAAACTTGATTTTAAAAAAACAATGATATGTGCAATGATTGGTGCTTTTATTTCAGCAGTTGTTATTAGTGCTGTATGTGTTTTTTTACCAGCCCTGGCACAATCAATTTTCTAAACGCTTAAAAGCGGTTTTTTAGTTTATAGGTATCCAGATATTATGATAATTAAAATATTCCTCTTCTGGTTTCCACATTGATACTATTTGGGTGATGACATCACCTGCTAATTTGAGATTATTTTCTTTCATATAAGCAAATGCGGGAGTCAATACATCATAAGTTAAAAATTGACTTGAACGTGAAGGAACAGACATATATAAACATGTTTGAGATGGATAATAATGGACATATTCATTTTCTTGTACATTAAATAATTGGGCATATTCTTCTTCAATACCAATTCCAAAATAAAAATCTTTATTTTTTTCTGCTATGAAATCTTGTGGAAATAATGCCGTGGAGAATACAAAAGGGATATATTCACAAAATTGTTTTAAAGCCTCTCTTTCTTGATTAGTCAAATCTAAAGTATAACATTT
>JAJQGQ010000222.1 GCA_021200395.1 Erysipelotrichaceae bacterium | reverse complement strand
AACATAATAAAGAAAATCCTTTTAAAGTAGTTTTATTACATGGTAAAGGTGGTATGATGTCAGATCTTATAGTTTTGGATATTAAGAAGAAAGTTAACGAGGAAGAAATGCAATGGATTGTTGAATCTATAGATGATGATAATTTTAAAGATGATAGAAAAACTAATATAGTTTTAATAGAATCACAAATAAGCTTTAAAAAAGAAAGTATATTAAAGAAAGTTAATAATCCTTTATTAATAGTAGATGTTCCACCTAGAAGATTATATGCAAGTTTTGATGGTAGAAAGGTATTGGATTATATTCATCAATTATATGATAGAGAAATAATTATAAAAAAAGAAGAATTAAAAGAAAGGTTGGATGAAATATGAAATTAATAATGAGAGCTGATGATTTAGGATTTAGTGAAGCAGTGAGTTTAGGTATCTTAAAAGCTGTTAAAGATGGTGTGGTTACCAGTGTGGGGATGATGCCTAATATGGATAGTGCACAGTATGGTTATGATTTGATAAAGGATTATGATATTGCGTTAGGTCAACATACGAATATTTGTGTAGGTAAGCCGTTGAGTGATCCAAAGCTTATTCCGTCACTTGTACAAGAAAATGGTGAATTTTGTTCAAGTAGAGAAATTAGAGCAAGAAAAGAAGATACTATTAATGTTGAAGAGTGTGAAATAGAAATAGAAGCACAGCTTCAAAGATTTATTGAAATTACTGGTAAAAATCCAGATTATTTTGAAGGGCATGCAGTATTTTCTGATAATTTCTTTATTGCACTAGAAAATGTAGCGAAAAGACATGGTTTGTTTTTCAGTAATCCTAGTATAAATAAACAATGGGAAAAGGATAATGGTATTGTTGGATTAGAATTTATGAAGCTAGATGAAAAGGGATTGTATGATCCTAAAGAATATATGCAAAATCATTTGGAAGATATTCAAAATAATCCTTGTTCTGTAGCTATATTCCATCCTGGATATTTAGATCAATATATTTTAACCCACTCATCTTTTACTTTGATTAGACCAATGGAATGTGATTTTCTTTGTGGTGATTGGATAAGAGAATGGATTAAAGAAAATAATATTAAACTTGTTGATTTTAGAAACTGTAAAGACTAGCCGCGAGCTAGTCTTTTAATATCTATCATATTTTTCTTTGCAGAATAGTCCAATAATGGCACCTCCACCATCATTAGGAGAAATAACTTGTTGAAGTTCCCAACCATCTCTCATATATTGATTAATAAGATCTTCAGTCACTTCCAAATCTTTCTCCCTAGATAGTCTTAAACCCTTATTTAAATGAACCATCTTATATTCTTTCATAAGAAACTCCTATTTAATAAAATTAGTCATCACTGGTGCTTCTTTTTCAGGAAGTCCCATACTTTCTTTACCTAATTCAATACTCTTGATAAGAAAAGCCATATTCTTAGCTAAAGTTCGCATAGTTGCTAAACCTTCTGCATCTTCTATAGCTTCACCTTGTAATCTACCATGAATATTATTCCAATACTTACTAGAAACTACAGGCATATTAGAAATTGTAAAATATTTATTCAATTCATCAAATGTAGCTGTATTACCAGATCTTCTACAACAAGCCACACTTGCACCAACTTTCATTGTTTTATCAAAAGATGTACTATAGAATAACCTATCTAAAAACGAAACCATCGTATCATTAGCAGATGCATAGTATACAGGTGAACCAATCACTAAACCATCAGCTTCTTCAAACTTAGGTGCTACTTCATTGACCATATCATCAAAGACACAATGACCTTTTTCTTTACATTGACCACAAGCAATACATCCTCTTATATTTTTATTACCAACAGTGACTAACTCAGTATCAATACCACATTCCTCTAAAGTTTTAGCTACCTCATTTAAAGCAATATATGTATTGCCTTGAGGATGTGGACTACCATTAATCAATAATACTTTTGCCATAACTCATACTCCTTACTTTAATTTCATACCGCTATTCCAAGCCTGTCCTACTTTCTCTCCAATTGTATAATAACCATATTGGAAAGTATCAAATAATATTGCATTCAATTTTGTAGGATCAACCTTACCATTTTCATCTAAAGTCTTTTCGTCAACCATTGTATTCACAATTTCACCAATGACTCTAAAACCACCAGCATCATGATTAATCTCCGCCACTTTACATTCTAATGTCACAGGAAATTCTTCAACAATTGGGGCATCAACTCTAGTACTTTTAACAGCTGTTAAACCAGTCTTTTCAAATTTATTAGTTACCTTATTACCAGAATCAATACCTAAATAATCAGCTTCATCGACATGATCGGCATCGGCAACACTAATTGTAAAAGCTTGTCTTTTTTTAATATTCTTTGCAGTCTTATGACCTTCACTAATATTTAAAGCAACCATATTATCACCACATATACCACCCCAAGCCATATTCATAACATTGACACTATCATCATCGTTATAGGTTGCTATCATAAGGACTGGCATAGGAAATAAAAATGCCTTAACTCCTAAGTCTTTTTTCATCATCAAAACCTCCATGAAAATATTTTATATCACTTTTAAATATTGTACTAAACCGCTTACGCGGTAGTTTTTAAATTTTCTTTTTTAAATATTG
>JAJQGQ010000277.1 GCA_021200395.1 Erysipelotrichaceae bacterium | reverse complement strand
ATCTATTTATCGTAAGAAATTCTTAAGAAATAACACAATTTAAACATAATGAAAACGATTTCTTTTCTAAATCAGAAAAAAGGATTTTTCTGATTTAAAAATCATAGACAAAAAAAGTTTAATAGTATATATTAAGTTCACATTAAACTGATATAAAACGTTTAATGATATGAAAAGGAGAAAGATTATGTTTGAACAAGTTAAGAATGCATTAGTAAAATCTTTAGATATTGAAGAGAGTGAAATTAAATTAGACTCTTCTTTAAATGATGATTTAGGAATTGACTCATTAGACGCAGTAGAATTATCATTAGATTTAGAAAGTGAATTTGATATTGAAATTACTGATGATGAATTAAGCAGTTTAAAGACTGTTGAAGATATTGTGAAATTAATAGAGTCTAAAGAATAAGCTAGATTTTTATCTTAGCTTTTTTTTGATAGGAGGTTTTTTTATGGATACTGATAAAATTAAAATCATCATGGAATTGTTTGAAAAAAGCGATATTTCTAAGATGCATATGGAAGATGGGGATTTCAAGCTTACTTTAGAAAAGAATGTTGAGGTACAAACAGTTGCCATGAAAGATAAAACTCTTGGGGAAAATGAGAATCCTAAAGAAGAAAGCGTAGAATTAAAATCAGGGATAGAAGTGAAATCACCACTAGTAGGCACTTATTATCAAGCTAGTGGAGAAAATCAGCCACCTTTTGTAAGTGTGGGTGATGAGGTTAAAGTAGGGGATACTTTGTGTATTATTGAAGCTATGAAAGTGATGAATGAAATTAAATCACAAGTAGCTGGAAGAGTACAATCTATTAAGGTAGAAAATGGTGATGCTGTTGAATATGACCAGGTGTTAATGGTTATTGAGTAAAGAGGTATTGATATGATTGAGAAAATTTTGATTGCGAATCGTGGTGAAATTGCTGTAAGAATCATTCGTACCTGTAAGGAAATGGGCATAGCGACTGTTGCTGTCTATTCTACAGCTGATCGTGCATCATTACATGCCAGCTTGGCTGATGAAAGTGTTTGTATTGGGGGACCTTTATCAAAGGATTCTTATTTGAATATGAATGCTATTATTCAAGCAGCTTGTAATACAGGCTGTGATGCTATTCATCCTGGATATGGGTTCTTAAGTGAGAATGCGAATTTTGCCAGATTGGTTGAAGAATGTGGATTGATATTTATCGGACCATCAGCGAAGCTGATTGAATTATTAGGAAATAAATCACAAGCCAGAAAGATTATGAAAGATAATGGCATACCTGTTATTCCAGGCTCTAAAGAAACTGTGACTTCTGTTGAACATGGTAAGCAAATTGCTGCAGAGATTGGTTATCCTGTGATGATCAAGGCCAGTAATGGCGGTGGTGGACGTGGTATGCGTTTGATTCATAATGAAGAGGAATTTGAAGAACAATACAATAATGCGAAAGCTGAAGCGAATGCTTGTTTTGGCGATGATGATGTTTATTTAGAAAAATATATCGAAAATCCAAAACATATTGAAGTCCAATTGATTGGTGATAAACATGGTCATGTGATTCATTTATTTGAAAGAGATTGTTCCTTCCAAAGAAGACATCAAAAGATGATTGAAGAAGCACCATGTCATATTTTAAAAGAAGACATGCGCCAAAGATTATTTGCTGATGCTATTAAAGCTTGCCAGATTGTTGGTTATTATAGTGTTGGTACTATAGAATTTTTGGTTGATAAAAATGATAACTATTATTTTATGGAAATGAATACCAGAATTCAAGTAGAGCATCCTATTACGGAAATGATTAGTGGTGTAGACATTGTTAAATTACAAATTCAAGTAGCCATGGGTAATAATTTAAATATTAAGCAAGAAGATATTCAGCAAAATGGTTATGCTTTAGAATGTCGTATTAATGCAGAAGATATGAATAAGGATTTTGCGCCTTGCCCAGGACATATTGCTTTTATGCATGTCCCAGGAGGCAGAGGGGTGCGCATCGATAGTGCGATTTATAATGGTTATACAGTGACACCTTATTATGATTCTATGATATTAAAGCTTATTACTTTTGCACCTACTCGATTAGAATGTATTAAAAAGATGCGTGTGGCTTTAAGTGAACTTATTATTGATGGGATAGAAACAAACGCGAAATTCCATTATTATGTGATGTATTCAAAAGAATTTATTGAAGGTAGATATGATACAGGATATTGTGATAGATTTATAAAGGAGCTAAAAGACAATGGATCAATTGTTTAAGAAAAGAAATCAGGAACTTAAAGACTTTACAGCCTGGTTAAAAAGGGATAAAAAGAAAGATAAAAAAGAAATTCCTGATAATGTCTTTAGACAATGTGAAAGCTGTAAAGCTTCTATTCCTGTATTTAGTTTAGAAGAAAACGATTATGTTTGTCCTGAGTGTCATTATCATTTTAAAATGACTGCTCCACAAAGAATTAAACAATTAATAGATGATAAAACATTTAAAGAATTATATACTAGACTTAAAACTGTTAATAGTGAAAATTTTCCTGAATATGATGAAAAACTTGAAAAAGCCAAAAAAGCCAGTGGCTTAAATGAAGCAGTTGTCTGTGGTACTGGTAAGATTGATGGTATCAAAGTGGTGATTTGTGTGATGGATTCCC
>JAJQGQ010000064.1 GCA_021200395.1 Erysipelotrichaceae bacterium | reverse complement strand
AAGAATAAGGACTTGTACGTGGCTTAAAAGCACCACCTCTAAGCATATTAGCCCCAGCAGCTTTAACCGCCTTTGCTATCTCGGTTACTTGTTCTACTGATTCCACACTACAAGGTCCTGCAATCAAAGCTAAATGATTACCACCAACTTTAACACCACCAACATCAATAATAGAATCTTCTGGATGGAAAGCACGATTCGCTAACTTATAAGGTTCACTCACCTTCATAACCTTATCAACAGCTTCATCTACTTCCATCATTTCTGGATCTACCTTTGTTGTATCACCAATTAATCCTACAACTGTCACATTTTCACCTTTAGAAACATGTGCCTGTACTCCTTGGTTTTCAACTTTATTTAACACTCTTTGTAAATCATCTTCATTAGCACGTTTCTTTAATACAATAATCATAACTTTTCCTCCTCATTATAAAAGGTCTCTCCATCCATAAGGACGAGAGAGACCATCGCGTTACCACCTTAATTCGTCACTGCCTCACAACAGCAACCTCTTCGAGTACTATCATACTCTAACACAATAACGGGTGTATCCGAGTTAACCTACTTGATTCAGCCACCTACTCCAAGATGTATTCAATAGTCATCCAAATTTCTTTTTCACCAGCCAAGAACTCTCTCTATCCTTCATAACTATTTACTTCTACTCTTCACTGTATTTATTACATTTTACCTAAATATATTGATGAATGCAAGAAAAATGATAATTTAGGTTGAAGATAACTTTCATAAATAATATAATCCATGAGTTAAAAGAATCTGTGACAAGCTAGAAAAACGGTGAATGAAAAGAAGCGATGGTGGAGCTTGAGCCTGATGAACAGTATATAAGCGAAAATAAAAATGCAATAAATTATCTAGAATATAAAGCAAAAGAATATTTTATAGGAAGTGAAGTAATCGAAAGTAGTCGTTCAATATATCATTAGCTATCATAAACAAACAATAAACAGGTAATCATACTATCTTGATTACCTGTTTTTCTTATTTTATCACGTTCAAAAATATCTCAAAAATTATCTTCACTCGATCATTTATTCATTAATAAAACCATATGTTTTAACCATATTTTCTACGCTTATCATATCATTCATCACAATTTTATCAACAGCAATATCGTTTTGTAGGAGTTCTAAATCATTAAAAGAAATATTTTCTGACAAATCAAAACAGTAAGAATGAATACATTCAACATCGTATTTTCTAACAATATCCATGAGTCTATCAATATCTATTGGTTGTATATTGTCTTTTAATACCACAAGCATATTATTCTTCCTCATCTTCTTCATCTAGTTTAATGATTTCATCATTCATAATCGCTTCTATATAAGATTGTGCTAAAGCAATTGATTCTTCATCTGGTTGCGTCACATAAAGACCATCAGGATTGACTGAAGAAACATTACCAACAGTCGCTAATTCAAAAGTACGAATATCAGATCCTGATAAGTGATAAGTTTGAATATCCCATGATGCATTATCATCTAATTGCATATTAATTAAAGCTAATATTTCTTTATCTGACATATTGGTTTCAAAGCTATCAGCTAATGACTCAAAGATTTCATCCATATTAGTAATTAAAGATGTCGAACAAATCTTTTTAATAATAGCTTTAAGCATCAACATCTGATTTTGCCCTCTAACTGTATCCCCATTTACAAAGGATTTTCTTTCTCTTACAAAGGCTAAAGCTTCTTCGGCATCAAAAGTATTTTCACCAGGATATATAGTATAACTACCTATCTTTGTGGTAAAGTAACCTTCGTCATTACCGACAACCTCATATTGTGGAACGTCTATTGTAATAGTACCACCTAAAGCATTAATGACATTGATAAATGAAGTAAAATTAAATTTCGCATAATAATTGAATTCAATATCTAATAGATTTTCTAATGTTTCCATAGTACAACTAATACCACCTTTAGCACTATGGGTTAATTTATCATAACCACTGACATTATCCATACCAATGATTTCTACATAATAATCTCTAGGAATAGACGTTAATAGTATTTGTTTCGTGGTTGGATTGACAGTTACAATCATATTGACATCAGATAAGCCAAAGGTATCAATAGAGCCTGTTTTATCTGTACCACAAATAAAGATATTAAATGCTTCTGAAGTCACATTGGCACTATTTGCACTCACTGATGCTACCGTAATAGTAAATGTCGCAATAATATTAATCTTATCTGAAAAACCTGAATCAATATCATCCAATGAATCAATATCTACTGCCTTAATAATAATAGCAGGCACTTCATAATTCTGTAAAGCTTCTACTAATTTTGTATAACTTGAATATGTAGTTACTGTAATATCACCAATTTTATCCTCAATCATTGCTTCTGTCTTATTCACATTAACAGAATCTTGAACATTACCTCCAAAATCACATCCTGTTAAATCTTCTAAAGACTGATAATTAGTTGATGACTTTAATACAGCTACATTCATTTCAATCCTTTGGGTTGTAGCCCCTGTAATCGCAGATAAAAAATTAGAACCCTTCATTGCAGTCAATGAACCAAAAGCCAAAGCAATTGCTAATAAAACATTAATCAACTTCACAAAACTAACCCTGAATACATGTTCATTATCAGGATCATTTTGTCCTACATACAACAAAAAACAAAACAAAAACAATATAACTACCATAGGTATAAAATACTTGATTGGTAGTATTTGTAAATCATATACAATATATCCAAAGAATATTCCTGCAATAAGTGTCATTACAAATAAGAATTTTCTTGATATTAATGCACTTATAATTTTTTTCATAAAATCCCTCGTTTCCTAAATCCTATTATACACTTGAATTTATGTTTTACAAATACAAATTAATGAAAATATTATACCTATCAATTATGGAGTTTTTGTGGAAATATATAAGAAGTATGACATTATTCGTCATACTTCTTATAGATACATTCTTCTTTTTTAAAATCTACAAATATTTGAAAGGCTTTATTATTGTCATCAGTATCCCATATTTCTACAAATTCGGGTTTAACCTCTACTAAGATTTCATCTTGTTCATGGCTATATGCATTATAACTGCCAAATAAATATTGATTATAAAGTTTTTCAAAGGTTCGCCCTTCTTCTTCAATGACTAAACCTTTAATTTCTGCCATTCCTTCAACCTGAATCCCATTAAAGCATAAGGCTACATGAGGATTCGCATATAGTTGTTTGGTTTTTCTAAAGTTTTTATCTGTCTTAAAATAAATAGCATCATTATAAATCAAACAACTCACATTTCTAACCATCACATGATCATTAACAGATGTGGCTAAAGCCATAATCTTAGAAGGTGCTAACTTATCAATTACATATTGTTTTGCTTCATTAAATTCCATTAATATCCCCTCACAAAGTTCTTAATATATTTACTTAAACGTTTATATAAAATAAATGTTACTGCAGAACAAGCAAAACCTTTAATTAAATTAAATGGTACAATACCAAAAAGCGCTAATGTAATCGTATCAGTCATTAACGGATTAACTGCTGTACACATCGCAATAATATCACTCACTGATAAACCCATTAAAGATACATAAAATGGTATGATAATATAAATATTAGTAAATATAGCAGTTATAGATGTCACTACTGTTCCTACGACCATACCAATTAAAGCATTATTCTTTGTCTTATTTCTTTGATAAATCAGAACAGCTGGTAATACCAAGGCACAACTTAAAATAAAATTCTGAATTTCACCTGTCATCATACTTGTTGTACCCATAATCGCAAGCTTAATCAATAGTTTAACTAAAATAATCAATACTGCTGCAACAGGTCCTAAAGCAAAACCTCCAATCAGCTCAGGAACAGCTGCTAAATCAAAATCCATGAATGGTGGCATAAAAGGTATTGGAAAATGTAAAGTCATCATCAACACAGCACCTAAAGCCCCCATAATTGCAATTAACGTCATTTCTTTTACTCTTGAATTTCTCATTTTTTCTCCTCCAAATAATATAAAAGACCTTAGATGCATCTAAGGTCAAACATTACAGAAAATGTCTTTTATCATCCGGACTCTACCGTCGGTTCTGGAATTTCACCAGATCAGCCGCAAATGCGGGTCGTGGACTCTACCACCGGTAAGGAATTTCACCTAACCCCAAAGACTTTAATATATTTTATTATATTTGGTGATGAAGAAACATCATCTGCATGTATAATACTATACCTATTTTATGGTTTTGTAAAGTCATTATAAGAAAAAAGGTCAAAATAACTTGACCTTAATGCATTGATTGATATGAAGATGTTTCAAATAATTTATAATAACAACCTAAGTAATAAGCCACCTCAAAAAAAACTAGAAAAAGGTAAGATTCCATTATACATCCCCACTTCACCTTGCACAAAGATTATAACATAAGCACAATTTTATTTCAAGCAAATTTTAATAGCAAAATTATATAATAGCAACGAAAATTTGGGACAAACTTGGGATTTTTTGTAGGCATTTGTATGTTATAATATATAATGTCTTCTTAACTTTCCTCAATGGAAAGGAGGTGTCACAATGGCTAGTTTCTTCATATCTGTTTTGGCAGGTATAGTCGCGTACTATATTTGCAAATGGTTGGACAGTTTAATTTTAAAAGAAGATCAACCTACAAGTGATAAGCCACTTTAAAAGCCAGAAAAAGGCAAGGATTACCGTCCTTGCCTTTTTTGCAGTGTCACAATGTACACTAGTCTCTTCTTTTGTATTTTATCATTATAACATTCTTTTTTCAATCATTTTTTAGATATTCCACCAATTCTTATGTAAGAACGTATAACATTGCATTTACGAAATATTGTATTTTTTATTATATAATAGCAACTTAAAATTGAGACAAACTTGGGATTTTTTGTAGGCATTTGTATGTTATAATAATATTGTAATTATTTCCGAAAGGAGGTGACACAATGGCAGACTTCTTCTTATCTATTATGGCTGGTGTAATCGCTTATTACATAAGCAAAGGGCTTGATAGATTGATCGATAATTACAAGCCTGGAGATAGTTCTCCCAAAAAAATAGAAAAAGTCAAGGATTAGGCCCCTTGGCTTTTTCGCTTTGATGCTGATAACACAATGCATCGACTTCTTCGTAGATATCTTATCATTATTAAACCATGATTTCAATATATTTTTAAATATTCCACCAATTCAATATTTGTCGAATGATTTATTATATATTCGATTGCATCATTTTTACTCAATATCTTTTGGATAAGTTGATTATCTAATGATTTGAGTAATGTAATCATATCGACTTTAGATAAAGTGTTGATGTGTTTTAGTAATGTTGTATCATGTTGCTTACGAGACAGATCTTCAATAGGATAATTAACATCACTAAACAATGCCTCTAAAATATATCTTACATTCATATCACCACACCAGCCATAATGAAAACCAAATGATAAAGAAACAACATTACCATCATTAATATGTCTAAACAAATAAGCATCACTTACGTCAGAAATATATCTACATGAAACATTTGGCATAGTATTGCATGCAAGCATCATGCCTTGTCCTGATGAACAACCTGTTATTACAAAATCAACACTACCACTATTAATCAATAATCCAATTAATATGGATACCTCTACATAACTTAACTCTTCATCATCAAAGCATCCAAAGTTGATGATTTCATCATCTATCATATCTTTTAATATATTTTCAACAATTTTTGCCTTATCTCGTTGACTACTTGCTAGTATAATTCCTATTTTCATTTTATCACCACTTTAATATAATCAAAAAAATATCGATTTATCAATAAAAATTTCATTTTTCTCTTTGATTTTTTGATTATTATGTTATAATCCGAGCATAGGAGATAAGATAATGGAAAATACAATTTTAGAAATGCTGAATAATGAGAAAGGTCATTATATATCTGGACAAATGATGAGTGATCGATTACAAGTATCACGTACAACAGTTTCTAAATATGTCAAGAAACTTATAGATAAAGGTTATGATATAAAGTCTTCTACTAGAAAAGGATATTGTTTAAATAAAGATAGTGATATTATTTTTATGAATCATATTAAAGATAATATACCTGATTTTTATAAAACAATTGAATTTTATGATCATATTGAATCTACCAATAATCTTATGAAAGCAACACGATATCGCGAAGGAGATATTGTGATTGCTGATCATCAAAGTGCAGGTAGAGGAAGAAATGATAGAACTTTTCATTCACCACAGAAAGTAGGTCTTTATTTTTCATTTGTGATTGAACCTCAATTAACCGTATATGATAGTTTAAAGATTACAGCTATATGTGCTGTGAGTCTTATTAAAACGATTATGAAGAATTATCCATTAGAACCATCTATTAAATGGGTGAATGATATCATATTAAACAATAAAAAAGTAGCAGGTATACTTTGTGAAGCAGCTTTGGAGATGAATACAGCCAAGATACAAAAGATGGTTATTGGTATTGGTTTAAATGTTCATCAGCAAGTATTTCCTGATGATTTAAAGAATATAGCGACAAGTTTAGAGAATGAATGTGATCGATTTGTAGAAAGAGAAAAGATAATGATAGATTTTCTTAATTATTTCTATGAAGATTATAAGAATTTATCTTTTATTGATGATTATAAGAAGTATTCATGTATTTTGCATCAAAATATTACAGTCTATCAAAATAACCAATCTTATAATGCTTATGTATTAGATATTAATGATGATGCTAGTTTAAAAGTATTAGTTAATAATGAAGAAAAAACACTTAATTCTGGTGAAATAACCATAAGAAAAGCTGAAAGTTAAACTTTCAGCTTTATTAGTCTCCAACACTACACATAATTTCCCCAACAACAGCAACTTCATCTTCTACTTTTGCTTCTATTTTAGCAAAATAGATATTAGCTTTTTGTTTTGTAAGAGTCACTGTCATAGTCAAAACATCACCAGGGATGACTTGTCTTTTAAATCTTACTTTATTGATACCTGCAAAGTAAGCGAGTTTTCCTTTGTTTTCTTCTTTAGAAAGAAGTAGGACACAACCTGTTTGGGCTAATGCTTCAACGATGAGAACACCAGGCATAACATGTTTTTGTGGGAAATGACCGAGAAATTGCATTTCATTAGCAGTAACACATTTTTTTCCAACAATAGATGTTTGATCTTCATTGATGCTTTCAATGCAATCAACTAATAGGAACGGATATCTATGAGGGATAATTTTTTGAATATCGTTTGAATTATATAACATTATGCTTCCTCCCATTTTTTAAAGATAATAGAGGCATTGTGACCACCAAAACCTAATGAATTGTTCATAGCATATTTGATATCTTGTTTTCTTGATTTGTTAGGGACAATATCTAAGTCACATTCTTCATCAGGATTTTGATAATTGATAGTGGCAGGAATAAGTCCATTTTCTAAGGCTTTTAAGCAAATGACTGATTCTAAGGCACCACTAGCCCCTAATAAATGTCCTGTATATGATTTTGTAGAAGAAATAGCTAAGTTATAAGCTTCATCTTTAAATGCATATTTAACCGCTAATGTTTCTGATTTATCATTTAATGGTGTACTTGTACCATGTGCATTGATATAATCAATAGCACTAGGTTGTAAAGAAGCATCAGCTAAAGCTTTAAGCATTGCTTCTCCACCACCACTACCATCACTAATAGGAGCCGTAATATGATAAGCATCACAAGTGGCACCATAACCAACAATTTCACCATAAATAGTCGCATTTCTTTGTTTAGCATGTTCTAATTCTTCAAGAATAAGTACAGCACTTCCTTCTCCCATAACAAAACCACTACGATCTTTATCAAAAGGAATAGAAGCACGATTTTTATCTTCACCAAAATGTAAAGCTTTCATAGATTGGAATCCAGCTACTGATAAAGGGGTAATAGATGCTTCACTACCACCAGCAACCATAATATCTTCATAATTATCTCTAATACGATGGAAAGCTTCACCAATCGCATTTGTTCCTGCAGCACATGCCGTAACAACACTTGAACAATAACCTTTAGCTCCTAAATCAATTGCAACTTGACCAGCTGCTAAATTAATCAAAGCCATCGGAATAAAATAAGGAGATACACGAGATGGACCTCTTGAAGTTAATACTTGTTCATTCTTTTCAATGGATTCAATACCACCAATACCAGAACCAATTAAAACACCCATACGATTTCTATCAATGGCTTCTAAATCCAGTTTAGAATCAGCAATGGCTTGTTTAGCCGCAATTCTCGCAAATACTGTAAAACGATCATTGAATTTTGTTTCACGCTTTGTGAAATAATCTTCAACATTTAAATTCTTAACTTCCCCTGCTAATTTAGCTTTATAATCAGTCGTATCAAAATGTGTAATAGCATCAATCCCACACACCTGATTTTCAATGCTATTCCACGTTTCTTCAACATTATTACCTATGGGGTTAACAGTCCCCATACCTGTTATAACAACTCTTCTCATACGTCCTCCCTACATAACCATTCCGCCATCTACATGAATGACTTGTCCAGTAATATATTTTGCTTCATCGCTTGCTAAAAAGTAAGCTAAATTCGCAACATCTTCAACTTCACCCATTTCCTTTAAAGGAATATTACTTAAAATATTTTCTTTTGCACTATCGCTTAATACGGCTGTCATATTGGTTTTAATAAAACCAGGCGCAATAGCATTTGCACGAATATGACGACTTGCATATTCTTTAGCTACTGTTTTCGTTAAAGCTATAACACCTGCTTTACTAGCAGCATAGTTTGCTTGGCCTACATTACCAGTAATTCCTACAACACTCGCCATATTAATAATAACACCACTACGTTGTTTCATCATTGTTCGTGAAACAGCTTTAATGGTATTAAATGTTCCTACTAAGTTAACATCTATAACATCAGTAAATGTTTTCGTATCCATCTTTAAGATAAGTGTATCTTTCGTAATCCCTGAATTATTCACTAAAACATCCACTCTACCAAATTCTTTAACCACTGCTTTAACCATTGCCTCTACAGCATCATAATCAGTGACATCAGCATTATAAGTCATCACTTTATTACCAAAAGCACCGCATTCTTCCTTAGCTTCTATAACATCTTCTTCTTGACCAATATAATTAATCACAACATCATAACCATTTTTCGCAAATTTTAAAGCGATACCTTTACCAATACCACGACTTGCACCAGTAATAATTGCTACTTTATTCATCTTTTAACGCTCCTATCATTTTATTTAAACCAGCACTATTTTCTACACTATATACTGGTACTTTACGATTTGTTTTCTTAACAAATGAACTTAATGATTTACCAGGACCAATTTCAATAAAAGCTTCAACCCCATGATTAATCATATATTCTATAGATTGATAGAAATAAACACTTGACTTGATTTGTTTCACTAATATATCAATAAGATCTCCATCTTCTTCTTGACCACTAATGTTATAAACAACAGGAATAGAAGGTTTAGAGATTGGATATTGTTTTAAGACATCTTTTAATAAATAAGAGGCATCTTCTAATAAAGGTGAATGGAAAGCTCCTGATACATTTAAAGGAATCACGCGCTTTGCGCCTGCTTCTTTTAACAATTCGCTGGCTTTTTCTACGGCTTCTTTTTTACCTGTAATAACAATTTGACTAGGACAATTATAATTAGCAATCGTAACATCATCAATGTCTTTGATGACATCAGCAATAATATCTGCATCCAAAGCAATAACAGCTGCCATAGAAGTTGTTCCAGCAGGTAAAGCTTCACTCATGATTTGTCCTCTTTGTTTGACGATTTCAATCGCATCAGTTGTACTAAAAGCATTGGCATAAGATAAGGCTGAATATTCGCCAAGTGATAATCCTGCAACATAATCAGGTTTAAAACCATTTTTTTCAACGACTTTAGCGATAGCTAAAGATGTTAACAACATACAAGGTTGTGCATATTTTGTATCATTTAATTGGTCTTCAGGGCCATTAAAACAGATGTCTCTGATTTCTGGATTTTGATCATATAAGGCTTTGACATCAGCATCGTTGTCATAAAATTCTTTTCCCATGCCTACATATTGGCTTCCTTGACCAGCAAATAAAAATCCTAATTTCATAGATTCTCCTCCATTTCCATTAATTCTTCAGTAAGTATTTGTCTATTCTGCATTTTTGCCATTAAGTTCTCCATGAACCTTTGATAAGTTTTCAAAACAAGTATTAAATGATGACATATAATCTTCAAATATTTGTTTTAATGGTTTAATTTCTTTAGACATACCTGCAATTTGACCCATCATTAATGAACCATTTTGAACATCGCCATCAATCACAGCTCTTCTTAAAGATCCTAATGTTAATTTTTCTAATTCTTCACGACTTTCAATTTGTCCTTCCATCGCTAAATACTTTCTCGTCATTTTATTTTTCATAACTCTTACAGGTGTATTCACACTTCTACCAGTAACAGTTGTATCTGTATCTCTTGCTTTAATTACAGCATTTTTATAATTTTCATGGATTGGACATTCTTCAGACACAAGCAAACTTGTGCCAATTTGAATACCTACAGCCCCTAATGCGAATGCTGCTGCCATTCCTCTACCATCACCAATACCACCAGCACCAATAACGGGAATATTAACAGCATCAACAACTTGAGGAAGTAAAGCCATGGTCATCATTTCACCAACATGACCTCCAGATTCTCCACCTTCAGCAATGATACCATCTACCCCTAATCTTTCCATTCTTTTCGCTAATGCTACACTAGGAACAACAGGGAAAACTTTAATTCCTGCATTTTTTAATTTTTCTACATAAGTGCCAGCATTACCTGCACCAGTTGTAACAACAGCAACTTTTTCTTCAACAATGACATCAACTATTTCAGCAGCATTAGGATTCATCAACATAACATTAACACCAAAAGGCTTATCTGTTAATGTTTTACATTTTTGAATTTCTTCTCTGGTTTGTTTGGCATCCATAGAACCAGTAGCAATAATGCCTAATGCTCCAGCATTAGAGACCGCTGCTGCAAAATCAGCATCGGCAATATTTGCCATTGCTCCTTGAATAATCGGATATTCAATTCCTAACATTTCATTCAACAACATTTTCTTTTCCTCCATCTATAAGCAAAGCTCCATAAGTCAAGCCTGCCCCAAAACCAACAAGTATAACGCGACTATCTTTCGTAATAACGCCCTTTTGATAAGCATCACTATAGGCAATAGCTACAGAAGCTGCTGAAGTATTACCAAATTCATTGACATCGACAAAGAATTTTGATATATCAGTTTTCATTTTTTTAGCCACATGGGATATAATACGATAATTTGCCTGATGCGGAATAATCATATCAATATCATCCATTGTATATCCTGATTCATCTAATACTTTTTCTATAGCTTGTTGCATTACCTTTATCGCAAAGCGAAACACATCATTACCTGCCATATATAAATAATGACTCTTATCATTAACATGTTCATAATCAGTTGTTAGACCTAAACCATGAGCCACTAACACATCATCATTACCCTCACTATTGACAAAACTATAAACCTCATGTTTTCCTTTAGATATAACAACAGCCCCAGCACCATCACCAAATAAAACACACGTATTACGATCATTAAAATCAATAATCTTACTAATAATTTCACTACCAATAACTAAAATATGATCAAACTTATCAACCAATTCACTTGCAACAAATAAAGCATACATGAAACCACTACAAGCCGCATTTAAGTCAAAAGCAAAAACCTGCTTATCGTTAATACCTAACTTCTTTTGAATCATACAAGCTGTAGAAGGTGTAATATAATCACCTGTCATTGTAGCAACGATAATAGCATCAATATCATGTGGTTCTAAAGATGCATCAGCAATAGCTTGCTTAGCTGCTAAATAACCTAATTCACTGGTATTTTTATCTTCACTAATATAACGTGTTTGAATACCTGTTCTTTGGACAATCCATTCATCACTTGTATCGACTTTTTTCTCTAAATCAAAATTACTGATTTTTTTATTAGCTTTTTGTAATCCAAATCCTAAAATATCTATCTTACTCATAAACTACTTCCTATCTTACGAAATTTCTCATATCTTTCGTTGAGTCTTTTTTTATCACTCATATTCATCAAAACATCTAATTCTTGAGATATGTATTGATCGATGTCTGCTAAAACTAACTTCATATCGGCTTGAATACCAGCTGCAGGCTCTTTCACCAAATAATCAACAATGCCCTTATCATATAAATCATAAGACGTTAACTTCATAACCTCTGCTGCTTCTTTAGCTCTACTATCATCTTTCCATAAAATACTTGCAAAACCTTCAGGTGATAATATCGAATAAACCGCATTCTCTAACATTAAAATACGATCTGCTACACTCAATGCTAAAGCACCGCCACTACCACCTTCAGATAAAACAATACAAATAATAGGTGTATTTAAATCAGAAAATTCATATAAACATTCAGCTATTGCTTGAGCTTGGCCACGTTCTTCGGCTTCTTTGCCAGGATAGGCTCCAGCAGTATCAACAATCGTAATAATCGGACGTTGAAACTTTTCCGCTTGATGAGCCAATCTTAAAGCTTTACGATAACCTTCAGGATTACTCATACCAAATCTTCTATCAATATTTTCTTTCGTAGTTTTGCCTTTCGCCTGGGCAATCACTGTTACAGGAATATCATGAAAATAACCAATACCGCCAATAATGGCTTTATCATCACCATATCGTCTATCACCATGAAGTTCATAGAAATTGGTAAACAATTGATTGATTAAATCTCCTGCTTTAGGACGCTGAGCACTTCTAGCTATACTAACACGATCCCAAGCTGTTAATGAAGTATAAGCGTTTCTTTGTAACTCTTCTATTTGCATGGTTAAGCGATCATATTCTTCACCTGTTGCATTATTTCTTTGCATTTCCAGGTCTTTTATTTGATTTTCTACTTCTATTAAACTCATTATTGACCTCCATGCATCTTAAGTAAGTCAGAAACTACTTTCTTTAATTCTTTTCTTTCTACAATCATATCCACAAAACCTTTATCCAATAAAAATTCAGCACTTTGAAAATCATCGGGTAATTCCTGTTTAATGGTATTTTGAATAACTCTTTTCCCTGCAAAACCAATGAGCGCCTTTGGTTCAGCAATAATAATATCTCCTAGCATTGCAAAAGAGGCACTTACGCCTCCTGTAGTTGGATTTGTTAGAATCGAAATATATAAACCACCATCATTGGAAAAACGCTTTAAAGCGGCCGAAACTTTCGCCATTTGCATTAAAGAATCAATGCCTTCCTGCATTCTAGCACCCCCACTGGTACAAACAATAATCAATGGATAACGTCTTTTT
Source organism: Erysipelotrichaceae bacterium (assembly GCA_021200395.1). Lineage (GTDB taxonomy): Bacteria > Bacillota_I > Bacilli_A > Erysipelotrichales > Coprobacillaceae > JAJQDJ01. The sequence continues at coordinate 159 of JAJQGQ010000064.1, read as the reverse complement.
CTTGCATGTTCTACACTTCTCGTTATTTTTTCGCCAACAACTTTTCCCATGCTTCCCATCATAAAATGGGAATCCATCACACAAATCACCACTTTGATACCATCAATCTTACCAGTACCACCGACACCTGCTTCATTTAAGCCAGTGGCGTTTTTGGCG
>JAJQGQ010000234.1:8089-13798 GCA_021200395.1 Erysipelotrichaceae bacterium | reverse complement strand
CAACAATACATATAGTTCTTTATTATTATCTGATTTTTCAAAATATTTATAATCAATTAACCCTATTTTAGAAAAAAATGGAGCAAAACCAGACATGAAAACAAAAAATTTAACAATAAAATTAATCAAATAATCCATATTTAATTCTTTTCTAAAATTATTTCAGTTACAAACTTTCTTGCATCATCCAAATCCTTTTGATTAGGACGTCCTTTATGAAGTACTGTAAACTCACCACGACAATAAAAATTTCTTTTATCAACTTGAATATTCTTATCTTCTAATAATTTTTGAATTTGGGGAAATGCTCTTTGGGCTAAAGCTGATGTAGAAAAAACAACAACCTTACCAATTTTATGACCATCTAAAGTTTGAATATATTTCTTAACTTCTGAGCTAATACCTCCATAATAAACAGATGCACCCAAAAAAAGAATATCTATCTCATCATTAACTGGTGTTGGTATCTGCTTTGCACTACAATGAGTTGTTTTAGCAATTTCATCAGCAATTTTTTTAGTGTTACCAGATTTAGAAAAATAACGTACAGCTACTTTTATTTCATTCATAATCAATTCCTCCTAATCACAAGTAGTATAAACTCTTAAAAAAAGCTTTACTCTTATTTTACTACTTGCTATAATATTATTATAGCAATATAAAAAATTAAGTCAATTACGCAGTTTTTATGTACTAAGTAAGAAAAATATTACCTATAGGAGGAATGGAAATGTCTAATACACACGTTTGTCCATGTACGATTGGATGTCCACTACAAAAAGCAATGAGTGCTATTGGAGGCAGATGGAAGATGTCGATTATATGTTCACTTTCAAATGATGGCGCAACAAGATACAATGATCTAAAACGAAAGATGAATGGTATTTCTAACACTATGCTTGCTAAATCACTCAAAGAACTTGAAGAAGATGGTCTTATTAAAAGAACTGAGTATACGGAAGTTCCAATTAGAGTAGAATATGAAATAACCGAGGCGACACGTTCTTTAATCCCAATTTTGACTGAACTAGCTTTATGGGGTAGTCAATTAGAAGATCATCATACAGATTAAACAAAAAAAGTTCTCAATAAGAGAACTTTTTATATACTAGCCTAAATCTTCGCCATTAGTTTCAATGACATGTTTATACCAATAGAATGATTTCTTCTTAGCTCTTGAGAAGTCACCTTCATGATCATTAGTATAGTTAACATAAATGAAACCATAACGTTTATCATATTCACCAGTAGATGCTGATACGATATCAATTGGAGCCCACATAGTGTAACCTAATAAATCAACACCATCATAATCTACAGCTTCTTTCATAGCTGCAATATGTGCTTTTAAGTAATCAATTCTATATTGATCATCAACAACATATTCATCATTATCATCAATATACTTATCATAAGCACCAAAACCATTTTCTACAATCATCATTGGTAATTCAAATCTATCATTGAACCAGTTTAAGCACCATCTTAAACCAACAGGATCGATTTGCCATCCCCAATCAGATGCTTTCAAATATGTATTTCTTACATAATCTTCTTCAGAGAAGTCAAAAGAGCGACCAAATCTTCCTGTATACTTCGTAGCATAACTCATATAATAAGAGAATCCAATATAATCTACAGTACCTTCAGCTAATGCTTTTTCATCTTCAGGTAAAATAAAGTTATCATAACCTTTTCTTTCAAATTTCTTTAATAAATGTTTTGGATAATGTCCTCTAGCATGAACTTCTACATACCAGTATTTTTGATGCATAGCTTGTTGAGCATTCAGTACATCTTCAGGGTTACAAGTTGCAGGATAAACACCATTCATACCAATCATACAACCAATCATTGCATCAGGATCAATTTCATGACAAGCTTTAACAGCTAAAGCAGAAGCTACCAATTCATGGTGAGCTGATTTATACATCATATATTCGATATCATCGCCTTCTTTAACAAGAACAGCACCTTCTTGAGCTAAGTGATGAGCACCCATAGCATGTAATTCAGCTTGGTTATTGATTTCATTGAAAGTCATCCAATATTTTACTTTGCCTTTATATCTTTCAAAGCAAACTTTTGCAAATCTTACAAAGAAGTCAATACATCTTCTATCCATAAAACCATTATAGTTTTTAGCTAAACCATAAGGAATTTCAAAGTGAGATAAAGTAATAACAGGTTCAATTCCTAAACGATTCATTTCATCAAACATTTCATCATAGAATTTTAAACCTTCTTCATTTGGTTCTTCTTCATCTCCATTAGGGAAAATTCTTGTCCAAGCAATAGAAGTTCTAAAAGCTTTAAATCCCATTTCAGCACATAAAGCTAAATCTTCTTTATAATGATGATAGAAATCAATACCAACATGGTTAGGATAATCTTCACCCTCAATAACACCATCAGTAATTCTTCTAGCAACACCATTAGATCCAGCAGTCATAACATCAGCAATACTAGGACCTTTTCCATCAACATCCCAAGCTCCTTCAGCTTGATGAGCAGCAATTGCGCCACCCCATAAAAAGTCTTTTCTAAAAGCCATTTTTAATATTTCCTCCATTTCTTTATTTTATTATACTATTTTTTAGTATCTATGTCATGAAAAATATATGCGTTAAAACTAAAATTTAAATTAAAAGGAACTTCTTTAAGAAGTTCCTATCTTACTGTAATAAGTTGTAAATAATTTGTTGTCCCTTCAACACCAGGTGTACCACCTGTAACAAGTATCTTTTGTCCTGCTTCAATACCATGTTCCTTAGCAACAACTTCTGCTAAATTCATTAAAGCTTCTTTCGTATCCATATGAGCAACAGTACATGAAGTAATACCCCAGTTAAGAGCTAATCTCTTCGTTGTCTTATCAAATGGTGTTGGTGCAATAATAGGACATTCAGGTCTATATCTTGACATTTTTTTAGCTGTATAACCAGATTCAGTATAAGCAATAATTGCTGCAATATCAAATCTATTAGCGATTTCAACAACTGACATACAGATAGCTTCACTTGGATCTTTTGGTGCTGTTTTAACAGCATCATCATGTAAAGCAACATAGTCTAAAGCTGCTTCAGTCTTTAAAGCAATCTTTGTCATTGTTTCTACAGCTTCTTCTGGATATTTACCTTGTGCTGATTCACCTGATAACATAATGGCATCAGAACCATCAAATATTGCATTAGCAACATCAGATACTTCAGCTCTTGTAGGTCTTGGATTTTCTTGCATAGATTCTAGCATTTGAGTTGCTGTAATAACAACCTTACCAGCATCTTTACATTTTTTGATAATATCTTTTTGGATTAATGGTACATCTTCAGCAGGTATTTCCACACCTAAGTCACCTCTAGCAACCATAATACCATCTGCTACCTTAATAATATCATCAACTTTTTCTACACCTTCGCTATTTTCAATCTTCGCAATAATTTGAATATTTGGTTTTCCATGTTCAATAAGCACTTTCTTAATATCTAAAACATCTTGTGGACGTCTCACAAATGATGCTGCAATATAATCAACATCCTGTTGACATCCAAAAACCAAATCAGCACGATCTCTAGGTGAAATAAAATCAAAACCTAACTCAATACCAGGAACATTAATACCACGTTTATTCTTAACAACGCCATCATTAGCGCATACACAAACAATATCGGTACCATCAACATGGTCAACCATTAATTCTACCTGGCCATCGTTCACAAGGATAAATCCTCCTGGTTTAACATCTTTATATAAATCTTTGTAAGTGGTTGTAAAACGTTTTGAAGTACCAACAATATCTTCAACACATATAACACATGTTTGTCCTTTTTGGAAACCTGTAGCTCCTCCTTCAAAATCTCCAGTTCGAATTTCAGGACCTTTCGTATCCAAAAGAATGGCACAGTTTGTTCCAAGCTTATCATTAATCTTACGAATTAAATCAAACTTTTTCCCATGTTCTTCATGAGAACCATGCGAAAAATTACAACGCATAACATTCATCCCAGCTTTAACTAATTTAGTCATCATTTCTTCATTATCAGAAGCTGGTCCGATTGTACATACAATCTTTGTCTTCTTAATCTTATCTTTTTCCATTCGCTTAATCTCCTATACCCTATTATACTAATAACGAATCTTTAATACATCTTCATAGATGCCTTTGTCATATTGACGTTTATGCCCTAACACTTCAGTAATAGGTAATCCAACAATTTCACTACCTTGTTGTGAAATACAAAGTCCACCTTTGCCTTCTTCTAATAATTCAACAGCTTTAATACCCATACGAGTAGCTAAAACACGATCTCTTGCTGTAGGACTTCCCCCGCGTTGCATATGTCCTAATACATTAGCACGTGTTTCAAAACCAGTAGCTGCTTCAATTCTCTTAGCTAATTCATGAACATCAGTAATATGTTCTGTAATAACAACCAATGCATGTTTTTTACCAGTAGCTTTAGATTGTTTTAAAGCTTCAATTAATTCGTTTTCATCGAAGCCACTTTCACTTGTGATAATATCTTCAGCACCACAAGATAAACCAGCATAAACAGCTAAATCTCCACATCTTCTACCCATAACTTCAAGAATAGTACATCTTTGATGTGAACTAGAAGTATCACGTAACTTATCTAAAGCATCAACAATAGTATTTAATGCTGTATCAAAGCCAATTGTAAAATCAGTGTCAGGAATATCATTATCAATTGTTCCAGGTAAACCAATACAGTTAATACCCATCTTTGTTAAGGCTAAAGCACCTTGGTAACTACCATCGCCACCAACAACAACTAATGCTTCCATACCAACTTTCTTCATTTGTTCGATAGCTTCTTGTCTAACACTTTCTTCTTTAAATTCAGGGAAACGTGCTGACTTTAAGAAAGTACCACCACGATTAATAATATTACGTGTACTATGGTTGTCAAATTCGATAAAATCACCTTCATGTAAACCTTTATAACCTAATCTAACACCATAAACTTTAATACCTTTATTCAAGCAAGTTCTAGTTACTGCTCGAATAGCAGCATTCATACCAGGTGCATCTCCACCTGATGTTAAAACACCAATACATTTTACCATAATTATTCTCCTCTCAATTCATCCGAATTATTACCTAAATTGTAACATAAAAAGTTCTTAGATTCTATACTTTTCGTTGATTTCTAAATAATGATTATGTTAAATCTTGCATTATTTCATTTGTTAATGCTTTTATTTTTGAAATAATCGCTTTTGCCTTCATTTCATCTCCCTTCCTTAAAGTATAGACCTTTTTCAAATCATTATAACCATAAATACTCGTAAAAAACGTTGGTAAATGATTAATTAATCGATAAGATAAAATTGTCAATAATATTTCATCTCTTGACCAGCTTGTCACATTTTCTTCACCAATACTATCTAATAAAAGATAATCAATTTTCATAATATCCTCTAAATCATTACTTTCATTAGTAGAAAAACTAGATTTTAAATCAATCAAAAATGTCGGAAAATGAATAATGCCAACATCATTGCCTTTACGAGCTAGTTGATTCATCATACCTGCCATTAAAGTAATATTTTGTAATGGATCATCACCATGTAAATATAAACCTTTATCGCTAGGGCTATCAACATATTTTAAAATCATTGTTAAACTACGTAAATCATTTGGTGGAAGTTTATCAATATTTTTAACAATATCCAAATCAAATAAAT
>JAJQGQ010000234.1:0-8079 GCA_021200395.1 Erysipelotrichaceae bacterium | reverse complement strand
TTCATATTACTAGTAAATTTTTCTAATAATTCTCTTTTATCCTGTAACTTCTTTCCTAATGAACAACTTTCCATTTCTAAAACAACTTGACCATCATAATAACTTAATACTTTTCTCATACCAATACTAGCTTTAGAACAAGTTTCTAAAGATTGACAATGTTCACATTTTTGCTTGTCTTCTTCATAATCTAGAAACTCTACCCAATAATCATCCATAATACTTGTATTTAATTGATGATTTCTTAAAAAAGTTCTAATATCTTTATTCTTTAAAAGGCGTGAGATACTATCCTGTTTCATCTGAGAAATATCATAATTTTCTATTTCATTACTTACTTTATTCATACACTTCCGCCTTTCAATTTATCTAATAATGATTTTGCTTCTGCATTATCAACTTCTTCTATTTCCTTTACTTCCTGTAAATCATCCTCATCTACATGCATCAATTCTCGATAAGCATCCATAGCTGTTTCAATATGCTTTCTTGTCCATGAAGAACCTATTGTTTCTAAATAACGTTTTGATAAACGATTATCATTCTTACCTAAAACATATTCCAATAAAACATTCACTACTGCTGGTTTTAACCCTAATTGACTCATAAGTGTTTCAACAATCATTAAATCATGATATACTGGTTCTTTTCCACCTTGTTTATCTTTTAATAATTCATAAGGCGTAATACTATCTAGATATTTCATATGTAATTCTAATGGTGAATTACTATTGGACGATGTTTGATATTGAATAGGTTGTTTATGATAGACTTCACTTAAGGATGATTGATGATCTAGATCATAGTATTCTTTGATCTTATTTTTAAGTATTTGTCTATTAATACCTTGTGATTCCATAGCTTCCTTCACAAAGCCTGCTAAAGTGATTGCGTCAATATGATATACTTGTGCTAATTGAATAACATATTTTTCATCGTCTTTGTTTAATTTTTTACGATTGACCTGATAATCAGATAAAGTCTTATAAAATAAATCATAATCATAATCTAAAACAACTTCTTTTGTTTTTTCTTCAGGCATATCTTCACTATATTGAAGTTTACGACTATTTTGTTTATGGGTTATCGTAAAGACATCTTGGAATTTTGCCGTAACTTCTTCATAATCTTGGATGTTTTCATGATAGGCCTTAAAATATTGAATGGTTCTTTTAAGATCATCAGTAGATAATGATTCTTCTAATAATGATGTTAGAATTTGGTTTTTAAAGAAGGCTTTTAAAGAAAGTGGTGACATGAGCTGATAAATATACTGGGTTAAATTATCCTGATGTTTGACATAAGTTCTAATTAAGCCAATAGCTTCTAATGATCTTAGTTGTTTTTCTAAATCTGTCATATTGATAGATAAGAAACTGACGAGTCTTGATAAAGGTGCAACCGTATTATTTTTTTTCATACGTTTACCTTCAAGATGAAGCATCATATAAAGATGAACGGCAGATGCACCAATAAGAGGCTGATAAAGATAATAAAGTATATCATTTTGTATTTCATCGAGGGGATAGAATATCTCACAACGATAAAAATCACTCATGTATAATTTCACTTGTTAGAATCCTTTCTATATTTTGATATAAATCTTCAAAACCTAATGTATTATCTAATACATAATCAGCTTTGACTTTCTTTTCTTCAATAGATATCTGTTGATGCATAAGATGCAAGGCTTCTTCTTTATTAATGTGATTACGTTTCATTAAACGTTCACACTGCGTCTTTTCATCAACATATACAACAATAACCTTATCACAAAGATATTCAAAATGAGCTTCATAGAGTAATGGAATATCAAGGAAGATAACATCTTCTTGAGATTGTTGAATTTGTTTTTTCATTGTACTTGAAACATAGGGATGAATAATATCCTCCAATTGTTTTTTTAGCCCTTCATCATTAAAAACAATCTTACCTAATTTCTTACGATCAATATTCCTATCCTCATCCACACAATCTTTAAACATTTCTTTCACTTGATAATAACTTCTTGTCCCTTTATCTAAAGCATGATGAGATATTTCATCAGCATCCAATACCACATATCCCTTTTGTCTTAAATAGTTGGTCACAGTACTTTTGCCGCCAGCTATAGAACTTGTAATACCTATTACTTTCATAACATCATTTCCTTTATCTGTATCATTAATTTTATACCATCAATCATATCCTGATGTGTATATCGTTTACTTTCATATGTATTGTTGTTAATACCTTGATGAACAGCTTCAATTTCTCCATAAAAATCATCAAATTCATATTCCTTATGATATGTCTCCATATGTCCATCATGATATGTAACTGTTATATCAATAGGACGATAAAATGGTGATAATTCTATTTGTCCTTTTTCACCAACAATGATCATAGACGTATCATAATCACTCATAATCGCATTATGCATGACGACTTGACAATCATCATATATCAAAGTGACTTTATCATCAACATCAACATCATATTTTTTTATATATTCTACTTTTATATCTAAGATTGGTTTTTTGATTAAATCTAGAATCATCGCTATATTATAAATACCGACATCATATAAAGCTCCACCTTGATATTTATCAAAAAGATAACTATGTTCATTATACTCTGTATTATAACAAAAACTATTCTCTATATATTTGATATTTCCGATAATACCTTGATCCAATAATTTCTTTAACTCATTAACCATAGGAATAAATCTCGATTTCATTGCTTCCATAAAGAAAACATGATTTCTTTCACTTATCTCACATAATTCTATAATTTCATCCACTGATAATGTCGAAGGCTTTTCCACCAATACTGCTTTATGATTAAGTAATGCTTTTTTAACCCATTGATAATGATATTTATGAGGTAAAGCAATATAGATTGCATCAATGTTTTCATCATCAATTAATGCATCATAATCAGTATAAATATGACATTCAGGATGGCTATCCATAGCTTTTTGATATTGGGATTTTGTACCTATCGCATAAAGCTTGCCATTTGTACTATAAGATAAACCTTTTTCAAATCTTTGGGCAATTCTACCATATCCAATAATACCCCAATGAATCATCACTAATACCTCCTCTTTTGACATGTAGGACAAAAATAAGTTCCTCTTTGATTAATATATATTTTCTTTATTTGACTTCCACATTCAGGGCATTTATCTCTACCATGAACTTGTAATTCTATTTGAAACAAACCATGAATCCCATTAGAGTCAAAAGTTGAAACAGTTGTTCCACCCTGTTGAATTGCTCTATTTAAGATATCTATAGCTACTTCTCTTAATTCATTGCATCTTTTCTTAGATAATCTAGAAGCCTTTGTGCGAGGATCAATATGCATTGCAAAACATATTTCATTCGCATATATATTACCGATACCACTCATAATATTTTGATTAAGCAAAGCTGCTTTAAGAGATAAAGAACTACGATGCAATAAATCATATAATTCATCAGTACTTATATCAAATGGTTCTTTACCTAGCTTAGATAAAGGTAATTCCTCTAAATAATGATCCTTATCCACCAACCTCATTCTGCCAAACTTACGCGTATCCAAATATCTTAAATCTTGGCCATTATCCAAATGAAAAGAAACATGAGTATGCTTAGTAATAGGTTCGCAGCTTTCAACAATATGATATTTTCCTTCCATTCTTAAATGTGAAATAAAAGCATTATCATCTAAAATAAAAATCAAATACTTTCCTAATCTATCCACTTCAATAAAATGCTGATTCACTAATCTATAAAAATCATCAATATCACTTTCAATCATCTTGGGATAATAAATATCCATTCCTATAATTTGACGATTCAATATAAACCTTCTTAAAGTTTGTCTAACTGTTTCTACTTCTGGTAATTCAGGCATCTTATTCCCTTCATTTCTATATAAAATTCATTCATTGCAAATATTTATTTACTTATAGCATACTTTATGATATAATAACTATAAAGATGATTGATAGTTTTATCAAACTTCATCATCTTCACCATTATAACACGATTAGACATTTTTTCATAGAAATTATCATGAGCTAAATATCAAAAACAAGGAGGACAAAGTATGATAGATTTTATGAAATATTTAGAAGATACTTTTGGTGTCGATAACCCCATCTTTATATCAGATATTCACTATAATAACTTAAGCAAAGAAAATATTAGACAAAAACTATGTAGACTTGAACACTACCATCAAATTAAACGTTATGAGCGTGGTATTTATTATATTCCAACACAATCGATTTTTGGTGAATCAGCACTTGATTTTGAAGATGTTATGGAAAAGAAATATATATCTAACAATAATGAAGTATTTGGCTATTTTTCTGGACTTTATTTTGAAAATGTGATTGGTCTTACTACACAAATGCCCAATGTACTAACAATCACTTCAAATAAAACAGCTTCTAAAAAAAGAATAATAGAGTTACATGGCAGAAAACTCATTTTATATAAAAGCCGTTTAGATATTAATAACGAAAATGTTAAGGCATTACAATTCTTTGAACTATTTGAAAATATTCCCTTATATACAGTCAATAAATATAAATATGAAATATTAATTCCTTACATTCATAAAACCCATCTTACAAGGGAAATGGTTATTGAATATTTACCTTATTTTTCAAATCATGCAATGAATATGATGATAAGAAGTGGATTAATATATGAATTTATATGAAAAGAGCTAAGGATTGACCTTAGCTCTTGTTTTAGTATTTAACGATTATCATTAATAGTCACATAAGAAACGCCTGCATTAGATACGGCATATTCTCCAGCTGAACTACTATAAGTTTGATTAACGTTTGTATAATGTGAATCACTTTCTGATAATGCAACACCATTAAAAGTACCACCAGTAATATTAATAGTTGCTGTTCGAGGAGCACCACTTAAAGCATCAGTCCATAAGCCATAACAATATGTACTTTGAAATGTACCACCACTGATATTAACTGTATTGTTTGAGTAACCACTTGTTCCTGCAAATACAATTATTGCTGAGCCATTCGAATGAGGACGTGATGCTCCACTCTTATAATCAAGATCATTTGCTGTACCAATAATGGTACCATCATATATATTTGTTGTACCACCAACAGTAATTATTCCACAATATCCTGATATAGTACCACCATATATATTCATAATTCCTCTTTGCGGATGATATATTGCACAATCAGTAGCAGTTATATTGGCATTGTCATAGATATTAATAAGTGTATCACCTGCATAATTATTAGTATCTGCATTACTTCCGATAGCATATGAACTAGAACCAGTTGCTGAAATTGTACCATAAACATTTAATGTTACAAAATCATCAGCATCAAAAGGGTATAAAGCTATTGCATATGTGTTACTACCATTATTTGTGACGCTAGAATCTTTGTCTATTGTTATAGTACCATTATAATATTGTATAGCAAAACCACTAGTAACAACTAAATCAACATCATTTAATGTTAAGTCACTCTCACCATATGTTACATTATATTGTGCAATACCAGTAGTGCAGTTTAATGTTCCATCTTGTATAACAAGATTTGCATCATTATAAACCATAAAATGAGATGTATTGAGTGTATATCCATCCAAATCTAATGTTATATCATTATTAATTGCAAGATCATCAGTTACACTTAAATTATTAGTAAGTAATCTAACAGTTTCTCCATCTTCTGCCTCACTTATTGCAGTTGCTACAGCAGTAGAGGCATCTGTATATACAATACCTGTGTTGTCATTGATAACTACACCATCGCCATTTAATGCTAACCATGCATTTTCAGCATCAGCAAACGGATCTGCTTGAATAATATAAGCTTGGAATGTTAAAGTTATATCACCATCAACTGCATCCATGTCCTCATTAGTAATTGAAGCAGAATAATATACAGTATTATCCTGAAGAACAGGAACAACCGCTTCATACGTGCCGTCTGAATATCTATAATAATAAACAACACCATTTGAATCAGTATAAGTAAACCATCTATTATGAGCATCACTAGAATCATCTATTTGTGTCCAAGCAGAAGAATCATAGTTTGCTTCTAATAGCATATAATATACTGATGTAGTAACACCATTACTATCAGTTTCTTCAGAAAGTAATGCCCAACCATTTGCGATGTACCAAGTTACTAAATCATCTGTAGCATCAGTAACTTCCACATATACATATGAATTTAATGTATAAGTCGCTGTGATTGTTGGATCCTTATCCTGACTAGTCCCTGGTACGATATCATAATCATCACCAGTTGTTTCATCTAGTTCAACATCATTATTATTTTTTTCAAATTCATTGATTACTTCGCCAGAAGTACTCGTTAAATACGAATAGCTTCCTAAACCAAATAACAAAGCTACAGCTAATACTACAGCTGATGCTTTAGTAGCTATACTTTTTTTACTTGTTGCCATAATTTTTCTCCCTCTTTAATTTTTTAGTTTTCATCGTTCTTATTCTCTTTTGTCCAACATATTGCTAAACCTGCAATACTTATAAGCATTGCTAAAAGTATGTAATTGATCATTGTATCATCATTAGTTTTAGTATTTGTATTAACAGTCGAAGTATCAGTAGTCGTTGTGTCTTGAGTAGTACTGTCTTGTTCATCTGTTGGTTCTAAAACTAATGAAAAGCTAAAAGTATTCACACACATGTTGGATAAAGATGAATCTAGGGAAAGAGTGCCTTTTATAGAGACACAACAAACAATGATTACAGATATAATCAACAACATACATTTTGAGGTAAAGTGATTTCTGCGTATCATTAAGTCTCATCCCTTTCATAATTAATTTTTAATATCTTATTAGATCTTCTTAATTGTTGCTTGAAGAGCTAAATCCAAATTCACTCATGGCTTCATTAATAGCTTCCTCTTGAGTGATGTCAGTTCCTACTGCAAATGCCTGTAAAGTCATTGTCTTAGTACCAAATGATGCTATTTCTTCATCAGTAATATCTTCAGATACTATTATTGTTGTAAATAATGGTGTCAATACTTGATCATCTTCTGATGAAACAACGATATCATTGTACATATACAATAACTTGTTATCTTCACTAGCCACTAAAGTCCATGAATCACTAAAATTGATAGTAAAGTCATCTGATAATGGATTATCTACATAAATAAATACATATGAATCAACGCTTCCACCAACAATTGTAGCCGTTGGATCTTTTGAAATAGTACAGCCTTTTGTAAGTGTATAATCATTCTTATCAGTACGTTTACTTGAATCATCAATATCTGTTTCATCAAGTTTTATAGCAATCGTGCCTTCCTCAGTTTCAAAGGTAAATGTATTCACCACATTATCTGAACTTCCCTTTAAAAGTGATATCGAAGATGTTACACTCGTCAAAGCAATAACGGCCATCAAAAGACAGGCTATCATAAATTTCTGGCTTGCTCTCACTTTTCTTCCTCCTTTCCCTTAGACTTTCTTTTCCTTGCAATCATGTCCCATATAAAAGAAAACATGAATAAAATAATGATACAAAGAATAACAATTATTCTATTTTCACTAGCAGTAATGATTCTAAGAACACCTCCTGCTATAGGAAAACCTAATACAACCTTACCAATAACATTATTGAAACTAACTGGTGAAGCATCCTCAACATTATTGGCATCTCCCTTAGTAATAAAAGTTTCATTTGCATTATTTTTATTGACAACTCTATGAGTAACAAGAACACCATCATCATTTAAAACATAAGTAATAACATCACCAACTTGGATTTCACTAGCATCAACATTTTGTACGATTACAAGTGTATTGATTGGATAAGCAGGTGTCATACTTGAACTATCAATAGAAAACACATGCCATCCTATTAAATTAATCACCACAAGTGCTATAGCTATGATGGCGATAAAAGCTGTTATAAAAGTTGTGATAAAATCGATAATAGTTATGATGATGTCATTCTTTTGAAATGATTTCAAAAAACTGGATATTTTATTCAAATTAAAACACTTCCTTAAAACAAAGTATCTTTAAATCTTTCTTATACTGTCAAAAAGTATAC
>JAJQGQ010000173.1 GCA_021200395.1 Erysipelotrichaceae bacterium | reverse complement strand
AATTTATTCTTTAAAAAATACCATTACCATTCAAGAAATCAAAAAAGTATTAACCCCCTATCATGATGAAACAAATAAAATTGAACCACTTTATAATCAATATTTAGATATAAAAAAAGAGTTGTCACATTTAGTGACAGACTCTTTAACCCAAATTATTGATGAGCATCAACTAAATTTAGATGATCAAGATCAATTAACTTTAATGCTTTTATATATCTGTACATTAAGTAATCAATATAAGCTCATTGCTGAAAAAATGTTAGATACATTTTATATAGATGAATAGTTGAACTATTCATCTTTTTATATTAAAAATATAAAAGCAATAAAATGAAATGTACTTGCAACGATGATAAATAAATGCCAAATAAAATGAAAATACTTTTTATGTTGACTATAAAATATAACACCTAATGAATACATAATACCACCCATTACAACAAATAACAAACATAAAGATGATACATGATGAATCAGTGATGGAATTAATAATAAAGCACTCCAACCCATCACAAGATATATAGTTGTAGTTAAAATTGGATAAGCTTTTTTAGAAAGAGATTTTAGGAAAATGCCAAATATAGTAGCACCCCACTCTAATACTAAAATAAAGATAGATAACCATCCCTCAACACCACATAAGGCAACTGGGGTAAAACTACCAGCAATGGCTAAATAAATCATAATATGATCCATTTTTCTAAGAACATATTTTTGATTTGATCCGAATGGCATACTATGATAAAGAGTCGATGTCACAAACATTAAAAACATACATATCATAAATATAGAAATACCGATAAATCGAACCATACCACCTTTTCCATAAGAATACAAAGCCATGATAGGTAAAGAAACAAGGTAGAATATAGCCATAACACCATGACTTACTGCATTCCCTACTTCTTCACCAAATGATAGTTTAAACATATCATGCATAGTTTTCTGTTTATTTATATTTCTTATACGAACAATACCGTCTGACATAATATTCACTCCTTTTTTATGTAGTTTTAATAACTACTTTATAAAGAAAGTATTTCATTATTTTGTGATTTGTCAATACCTATTCTAATATTCCCACCTGTTTTAATAAAAATTGTCCATTAGATGACGTTGCTGGTCCTTCTTTAATATGATAATCAAAGTATATTTTATTATCTTTATAATATTCTTCAAAATGATAATTATGACAATCAAAATGGGTTAATTCGTAATCATGCGTCGTAACCAGAATATAAATATGGCAAAGAGATAATTTTTTAATTGTTTCACTTGCACCAGCAATGCGATCAAGAGAATTGGTTCCTTTAAATATTTCATCAATAAAACATATCATTGGACGATTTTCTTTAGAATAGTCAATCATATCTTTAATTCTTAATAATTCGCCATAGAACGTGGAGATACCTTCTTCAACATTATCTTTAACACGCATTGAAGTCATAATATGCATAGGATAACATATGAATTGTTGTCCAAAGACATAACCACCACTATAAGCTAATACCAGGTTTAAACCAATAGTTCGCATAAAAGTTGTCTTACCACTCATATTAGAACCAGTAATAATACAACATGAATCATCCATACAAAAATCATTACCAACAGCCTGATGAATAAGCGGATGTCTAAGATCTTGGAATGATAATTCTTTTTGATCACTTATAACAGGCATACATACATCAAATTCATCAATCTTTAAAATACTTAAACTCATGAATGCTTCTAATTGTCCAAAAGCTATAAAATAATCATTGATTTTATCTTGATATAACGCCAACCATTTGGCATACTGATTAGTTATATAAAAATCAAATAAACCTAAGCCATTCAATAATACAAAAGCAATGATATTTTGACGATATGTCATTCTATTTGTAAGGATAGATAATGCTTCTAGAGCTTGTTTGTCAATACGATTTTGTATATCTTTTAAAGCATCACTTTGAAATGATGTTGATTGAATCATCTCAAAACTTTTTAGATATCCTTGAATACTATGTGATAATTTTATAATGGGTTCAAATAACTCACTATGTATGCCATGAGTGATTAAAGATAAGGCTAATTGTAAAATGAATCCAACTTCTAATAAAATACGACTATAAGGATATCCAATAGAAAAACATACAAGTACAAGAGCAAGGATTGTTATAATAGGTAATATAAATATGATTCGACTCACTTTTTTAACTTCTAATTGACTTACCTGTTGTAACCATTTTTCTAGATATTGATCATTTTTAATAGATATATTTAATGTTTCCATCTCTAATACAAAATCTTTCATCTTAGATAATTCTTTAACAGCTTCTTGACGTTTTATAATATCCTCTTGACAACTATCTTCTAAAAAGAGATGAGCTAAATATTTTTGTCCTTGATAAGTAGAAGCAACATTAATCATTTGAAATAAAGAAGCATGGCCAAAGATATCTAGATCTATTGATTTATAATCTTTATCACTCATGAATATATCTCCAGTCTCATTAAAATCTGACCATTTGCCTTGTATACGTTTAAGATGTTTATCATATACTTTATATTGTGCTTCAAGATATTGATATTGATTTTTATATTGATTATGAAAATAAATGAATATGAAAAATAATATAACTGATATAAGAGAAAAAATATAAAATATAGATAACTCTCTAAAATAACCATATAGTAAAAAGAATATGATTAAAATAAATGTCATAAATCTTAGGAT
>JAJQGQ010000193.1 GCA_021200395.1 Erysipelotrichaceae bacterium | reverse complement strand
GTAGAGTATTTCATGGAATTAGTTCTTTTATGATTTGTTGGATATTACAATATTGGATATAAAAAAAGAGTCATTATGACTCATAAAAACTTATCTAAAATACGAGATCTATTTTTTCATTTACTTCTACATTTTTATTCAAATCAGGAACATAAACCTTCTTTCCATCAGTAAACACAACCATTGTCAAAGTACTCTTTCCTAATGCATGTACCTTATTTAAATCAACATTAACTAATACATCTCCTTGCTTAACCATATTCCCTTGTTTAACGGCTATATCAAATCCTTCACCATTTAAAGCTACTGTATCAATGCCAATATGAATAAGCACTTCTCCCTGATCATTTAATATACCAAAAGCATGACCACTAGGATAGACAATTTCTAATCTTCCAGAAACAGGTGCTACAATTTTCCCATCAATAATATCAATTGCAAAACCATCACCTAATAATTTCTTTGAAAATGTTTCATCAGGAACATCTTCTAAAGGAATGATTTTCCCTTTTGCAGGAGATACAAAGTTTTCATCAATTTCTAATACTTCTTCTTCAGCATCAATAGCTTCTTGAGGAACACCAAACATATATGTCACTATGAAACAGAAAACAACAACTAATATTGATACTAATAAATATACCAGTAATTGATAACCATTATAAATATACATTAAATAAGAAGGTAATACAGCTAAACCATATGAATTAGATTGAATATGGAAAATAGATAATATAGCTGCCCCTAATCCTGAAGAAGCACACATAATCATTAATGGTCTTAAATTATAACGAAGTTGAATACCAAATAATACTGGTTCACTAATTCCAAACAATTGTGATAACATAGCCCCAGTTGCTGTTTGTTTCACTTGATCATTATGAGATTTTACAATAAATGCCAAACATGTTCCTAAATTGGCAAAACCATACATAGCACACAACGTAATAAGCGCATTAAATCCTGTATTAGCTAATAATGATGTTTCAATCATGACATAAGTATGATGTAATCCTGTAATAACAGCTAAAGGATAAGTAAAGCCAATAAGGAAACCACCAATGCCTAAAGGCAAATCAATCAATAAACTAATAATATTAACCATGTTTAATTCAATTGTATGCATAATTGGTCCAACCCCTAATAAGATAACCAACATAGTTATTAACATAACAAAGAAAGGAGTAAAAATAAGATCTAAAACATTAGGCATATGTTTACGGAACCATTTCTCTAAATTAGCTCCAAGAATACCTGTTACAATTGCTGTCAAAACACTTCCTTGACATCCCACAATAGGAATAAAGCCAAATGCCATAATAGCTTCCACTTCACTCGTTGGATCAGCAACTGAATAAGCATTAGGAAGACTAGGAGATACCAACATAAGCCCTATAACAAGACCAATAACAGGTGTTCCACCAAAAACTCTAAATGTTGACCATACAATAATTGCAGGTAAAAAATCAAAAGCAGTGCTTGTTAAAACTGTTACTAATGTTTGAACATATTCAGGAATACCTGCAGATGACATACCAAATACAGCTAATACACTATCGTTAAACAAACAACTCTTTAAACCCAAGAATAATCCTGTAGCTGCAATAACTGGAATAATAGGTACAAAGATATCTGCTAAAGTTCTCATCACTCTTTTAATACCAACTTCATTATTTTTAACAGCTTCATCTTGTTCCTTCTTAGAGAGTGTCTTTAAACCCATATTTTCTATTTCAGCATATACTTTATTAACAATACCAGTACCTAAAATGATTTGATATTGTCCTGAAGTAAAGAATACACCTTTCACTTCATCAACTTTTTCTACTTTTTTATCATCAATACTTTCTCTATCTTTAACCATAATTCTTAATCTTGTTGCACAATGTGTAACAGAAATAATATTATCTTTACCAACAATTGCTATTATATCTTTTGCTATTTTATTATATTTATCCATTTTTCTCCCTCACTTTCATTAATACTGCATGAAATGGTTTTAATTTTATAATTTGTTGTATTTCTATATCATTCATATTTTGAAATATGACATCATATATTTTATTTGATTTTATTTCTATTGCTTGATTAGAAAAACTAAAGTAACAATCTATAACCATATCATTATATTGTCTTCTATATGCAATAACATCATTGTTTTCTACTTCTATGGGTTCTATTGATCCATAAATCAAGCAATCAGAATATTGACTGTTTTGTCTAAAATTGATCATTTCCTTATAAAATGATAAGACGCTTTGCGTATCGTTAATTTGCTTTTGAACATTAATTTCATTGTCATTGTTATTATTTTTTAACCAAGGTGAATGTGTTGAAAAGCCATTGTCTTTATTCCATGGAAATGGTGTTCGTGCATTATCTCGACTTCTTAAATTCACGAATTCTAATGCTTCTTCTTTAGAATATCCCTCTTCAATTGATCGATTATATTGGTCAATACTAGATATATCATTAAAATCATCAATAGTATTTCTTTTAAAATTGATCATTCCCAGCTCTTGTCCTTGATAAATAAATGGTGTGCCCCTTAAGAAGAAATACATAGCCCCTAACATTTTAACAGCATCACTATTTTTTTCATATTGTAAAAGATATTTTGTGGTTGCTCTTGGTTGATCGTGATTTTCAATAAAATTGGCTGCCCAACCATATTTTTGAACATTAAGCTGACTATCAAAAATATACTTTCTTAAATCATTAACACTCCAAGGTATTCTTTTAAACCATTCACTTCCTGATGCAATATCCAAATCGGCATATTTAAAATCAAACACCATGGAAAAGAAACCATCATCACCGATAAATGCATCCAATTGATCATAGCGAAGTCCCGCTGCCTCAGCTACTGTCATACAATCATACTTTTGAAATGTTTCTTCCTTAAGTTCACTAAGAAATTTTTCTATACCAGGTTGATTTCTAACAGCCTTGCTACATTTAACTAAACCATCAACGCCATCACTTTCTAAACTTTCAAAAGAAAGATCTTTCTTTATATAGGTAATAGCATCAACCCTAAAACCTGCTATACCCATATCTAACCAAGTATTAATCATTTGATAAAGTTCCTTTCTTAATTGGGGATTTTCCCAATTAAGATCTGGTTGTTTTTTACTATATGAATGAAAATAATATTCATCCCTATCTTTTACTTTTTCCCACACACTACCACCAAAGACTGAACGCCAATTATTTGGTACCTTATTTCCTTCTTTAAAAATATAATAATCATGATAAGGACTTTTAGGATTACGCAAAGCTTCTTGAAACCAAGGATGTTCATCACTTGTATGATTAATAACTAAATCAAGAATGATTTTAATATGTCTTTTAGCACTTTCTGCTATTAATTCTTTTAAATCATCCATCGTTCCAAACTCATCAGCAATAGCTAAATAATCACTAATATCATAACCGTTATCAGCCATAGGCGATTTAAAAATTGGACATAACCAAATTGAAGTAATACCTAAATCTTCTAAATAATCTAAACGAGAAATAATTCCCTGCAAATCACCTATACCATCCCCATTACTATCTTGAAAACTTCTAGGATATATTTGATAAACAACTTCTTTTTGCCACCATTTCTTTTCCATAGCTAACTCCTATATAACACTTCTTCTTTTTAATTCCTTATAAATACCATTATCAAAAATATCTTCACATACTGATGAAGCAACACTTTTTAACATATAATGACTATTTTTCATAGCTATCATAACATCTGTAGCTTCCAACATGGCTATATCATTTTGTCCATCACCAAAGCAAATCGTTTCATCTTTGCGAATATGCAAACTTTCTTGCATACGTTTAATTGCTCTTCCTTTATCACAATCTTTTTGAATAATCTCACAATAATCTTCATCATTTTGAACAATTTGCATTTTATCCTGTAATATATCTTTTATTTCATTTAATACTTCTTTACTTTTCCATATACAAATTTTATGGATATCCTGGTTTGTATATTGATCAATATTATTTTTATAAACAATTTTATTATTTATGCATTGCTTATTTGTATGAGATTGTTTTATTTTTAATAGATTCATTGTTTCAAAAATTTCTTTAGCTTTTTGATTCATAAAAACTTTTTCTTGACTTTCAATTGAAAAAGGAACATCTTTACGTTTTAATACCTCAACAACATAATTAATTAAATCATGATCAAATGTTTGATGAAAAAGTATTTTATGATGATAATCTATATAATTACCACCACCTGCGATAAATCCATCGACCTCTAAGTGTAAAACATCATCTTGTATGGTTCCAATACTTCTCCCTGTACAAATAACAACACTACAATTATTTTTTTGACACATATGAATAGCTTTAATAGCAGATGTTGGAATTCCTCGTATTTCATCTCTAAGCGTTCCATCAATATCAAGTATGAGTAATTTGTACAATTTTATCTTCCTTTCTTGCTAGCAAAATCATCATATCATCACTAAAAAAAGATATCAATATCTTGATATCCTTTAAAAAATATGTTCATTTTTAGTACAAATTTTCATTTTTTGGGAAAATGTTCAGCAATATACATTTTATATTTAATATATAATAATTCAATAAGTATAAATTAAGATGTTGTTACATCATAATCCAAATGTTTATCAATGGTTAATTTAAGAGACTGTATATATAAATTTTCATCACATATACGAGCTAAAGAATTGCTATGCATCTTTGTAATAGAAATCATATAAACACCTCTCATTTTCATTTCTTTAGCAAAATCTACCATTGCAGGTGATTCTCCATTTAAAGAAATAAGAAAAATGATGTCATTGACATTGATAAAATGAGTAAGTGCTGATATCATATCATCACCATAAGTATCATATATAATTTTACCAGTTGCCAAAAATATCCTTTTCATTTCTTTTGCAACTCTACCTTGAAAATATCCTTCTCCAAAAATAATCATACGCTGTGCAGCATTTATTCTTTCAAACATAACTGAACAATCTTTTTTATCTATATCATCTATAACTTTATTATAACAATTCATCAATAGATCAATGTTTTGTTTTTCATCATGATCTTCTTGTTCATCAAAACGTATCATTGCTCTTAACTCACTATATCCAGGTAAATGTAGTTTTTGAGCAAAACGTGAGAGTGTACTAGTAGAGATATGATATTTATAAGCAAATTCATCAATGGATAAATGAATACAATCATTTTGATGATTAAGTATACATTCACATATATATTTATCATTAGATGTAAAACTGTCATAATATTTATTAAAAAGTTCATCTATTTTCATACATACACCTTCTATAATCTATGTAATTCATATAAAGTAAGTCTAATAATGCATAAAACGCTCCCACAACTTCATATGAAGTAACTTGCAAAGTTTCTAACTTTTGTGTTGATACATATAAATTGTTTTCACAAAGTGTTGAAATGGTATTATTATCAAGCCTTGTCAGAGAAATTGTATGAATATAGTTACGAATAAGTTTAACAATTTCTATACCTTCTTTAGTTTCACCAGAAAGAGAAATAATGATAAATACATCATTACTTTTAAATGTATCAACCATAAATTCAATTTCTCCTTTGTCAAACAAATCAACAACACATTTTTTGAGTGATAGAAATATTCTTTTTAATTCTTGAGCTAAGCTCTTTTGTTCATTTCCTGTTCCATATATATAAATCACATCAGCATTATATATAAGTTCACATATAGAGTTAAAAGATATTTTTTTCAAATCATTAATTAATAAACGATAATCATCACAAACCTCATGAAAATCACTATCGCTATTTTTTAATTCAAGTTGATTATTGTTCAATAAATATTTAAGTTCAGAAAACGAATTTAATCCAATTTTTCTACATATTCTAAGTAATGTTGCGCGCGAAACATGACACTCTTGCGCCATCTTTTCACATGAATAATTGGCATATTCTTTTTGAAAAATCAATATTTGTTTAACAACTATCTTATCGTTTTCATTTAATTTATCATAATTTTGATTCACTAATGATACCAGTTCCATTCTCTCACCTCTATATTAAAGTTTATCAAAAAACATCATGATATTTCAACTATAACAAAATGAGATATTAAAAAAAGAGTCCGAAGACTCTAAAAATTAAATTTCCATTTTCCTATAGCATAAATAATCACACACAATATTAAAGCAAAAATAATATCTAAAAAAGCATGTTGTTTAATCATGACTGTTGATAAACAAATAAAGAATGCTAAAATAATGAGGAATATTGATATAACCTTTTTGTTTTTTAAACTATCACACTTAACAAGTGAAAATGCAAGCATAACTGCATTATATACATGAATACTTGGACATACATTAGTTGGTGTATCAACAAAATAGATAAAACTAACTAATTGTTGAAAGATGTTATCATTAGTAAGTACTGGTCTTAAATCCTGAGCTGTAGGATAAATAACATAAATAATGAGACATGTTGTCATGCCTGTAAACAAGTAAAAGCATGTACGTTTAAAGCCACTTGTATCAAAGAATATAACATAACAAAAACCACAAAATAAAAAAACAAACCATAAAACATAAGGAATTATAAAATATTCATTAAAAGGAATATAGTTATCAATCCATGTACTTGTCATAACAACATTATCAGTAGAGACAAACGATTCTAGTATAAAAAAGAAACATAAATAAAAGATCATATAATAGACAACATACATTCCATGTTTATATTTTTTGTAAAATGCTTTCATCATTTCTACCTCCGTGATAGAATATATACTAACATAATGACTTCTTTATGTGAAGTAAAAATGAACGGAGGAAAATTTATGAAGAATATTATTTTCGATATTGGTAATGTTTTATTGAACTTTCAGCCTGATGTTTATTTAGATAAATATTATGACAAACAAACTAAAGAAGATTTAATGATGATTATTTTTTCTAGTGATGAATGGGAACTATTAGATTTAGGAAATTTAATGATTGATGATGTTATTCGAGTATTATGTGAAAGATATCCTCATTATAAAAATGAAATTACTTTTGTTTTAAAAACATGGACAAATATGTTAACACCTATTAAAGAGAATGTTGATATAGTATATAAGCTTAAAGAAAATGGATATAAGTTATATTTATTATCTAATTTCCATTATGAAGCGATTCAAACAATGTTTGATAAATATGATTTCTTTAACTTATTTGATGGAGAAGTGATATCAGGTTTTGAACATATGATGAAACCTAATTATAAAATATTTGAATTATTATTAGATAGATATGATTTAAAAGCATCTGAATGCTTATTTATTGACGATATGGCTGGTAATATTGCTATTGCACATACTTGTGGAATTGATGGTATTCATTTGGGTTTAGATGTTGTATTAGAGGATGAATTAAAGGAAAGAAATATTATTTAATGATTGATTTTATGTCAATTCGTTTTATAATAAATATATTACAAGGAGGTTTTTATGAGTACAACACAGTTTTATATTATGGCAGTACCTTTTATTATTGGTGTTTTCTTTATTTTAAAAGGTGGCCTTACATATATGTCATTTAAGGAAGAAATTACCCATTGTTCTAAAGATGTTGAATGTAGTGTAGAAGATGGTGTGGCTACATATGAAGTGAAAGGTGAAACATATACTAAGAAAGTGAAGGATAAAGAAATTAAACAGATTACAGTTTTCTATAATCCTAATAATCCAAAGACATCTATGACAGTTGAAGAAAGAAATGCAACAAGATCTGGTATGACTAGAGATTTAATGATTGGATTTTTCTTTGTGGTTATTTGTCTAGTCCTATATCTTTTATTTGCTTATGAAGTTATTTAAAAAAGTTCAGATTTTTATTCTGAACTTTTTAATATTGTCTTTTGAAAATGACGATATAGTA
Source organism: Erysipelotrichaceae bacterium (assembly GCA_021200395.1). Taxonomy (GTDB): domain Bacteria; phylum Bacillota_I; class Bacilli_A; order Erysipelotrichales; family Coprobacillaceae; genus JAJQDJ01. The sequence continues at coordinate 6,013 of JAJQGQ010000193.1, read as the reverse complement.
AATACATGATAATACTTAAGATAATGACAATAGCAATAATCATCATAAAACAATGCATAAAGAATGTTTCTGGTAAGGCTTCAATAATAGGATCAGTTGTAGCATCAAATATCCAATAATTATTATTAAAAAATATTTGATGAAAAATCACAAAGGCTTTATCAAAATCAAGAGCAGCTAAAAAACCTAAAATAGCAGGTATACCAATAGAGAATATTGGTGTTATTTTAAGATAACGATATTCTTTTTGTTTAGCATTTTGATAAATCATAACTCCTGATGCCACACCACTCACAACCATCAATACTTGTACTACTTCAAATATACGTTTCACTTCCTCAAAATGAATACGGCCTGTTTCTGACATCACAAAATCATTAAGAATAAGTTCTCCTTGATAAAAGATACTTTGATAAGCTATTAAACTATCATAATTAGCTTTTAATGTTTCCTTGCTCATCCCAACTATTTGATCAATATGTAAATAATCTATATCAAAATAATATAATGGTTTAAAAAACACTGTAAAAGTCACTGCAAAACAAATTAAGAACACCGTTAAAAGTAAAGCTAAAACAATATCTCTTAAACGATTATTTGTAAAGAAAGTCTTCACCTTTTTGCACCTCAACTTTCGATAATTTAGGATAATTCTGTTGGCGCAAAACTTCATAAATGCCTATAGCGACACAATTAGATAAGTTCAAACTGCGAGCATTTGCATCCATGGGTATTCGAACACATTGATCTAAATGATCTTTTAAGATATCGTGAGGAATGCCATCATGTTCATGTCCAAAGATAATATATTGATCATTATCAGATACGTAATTTTGATCACTATAACAAAGTTTTGAATAGCGTGTAAAGAAGTGATAATCACCTTGATTCAAAGATACAAATTCATCCCAATCTTCATATATTTGCATCTCTAAATCTTTAATATAATCTAAGCCTGCACGTTTCATATGTTTATCATCTAATGAAAATCCCATTGGTTTAATAATATGAAGTTTTGAATGGGTAGCTACACATGTACGCATAATATTTCCAGTATTTTGTGGAATAGCAGGATGTACCAAGACAATATGATTCATGATAAACGCTCCTTTAAGATGTCATAAAGCTTACGTAATGCTTTACCACGATGAGATATTTGATTCTTTTTTTCTGGTGATATTTGAGCAGAGGTCATTTTTAATTCAGGTACATAAAAGATGGGATCATAACCAAAACCATTTTCTCCTTCAATACAATCATTAATTTCTCCATTAAAGTATTCTTCAATAATAATCGGTTCTTCATTAGGAATACATAAAGCCATAGCACAAACAAATCGAGCTGTTCTATCTTTATCTTTAACAGCATCAATAATATATTGATTCTTAATATCATAACTTGTATCATGACCTAAAAATCTTGCTGAATAAATTCCTGGTGCACCGTCTAATGCTTTGACTTCTAAACCTGAATCATCTGCTAAAACTGGCTTATGGATAATATCACAAACAGTTTGGGCTTTAATAAGTGCATTTTCTTTAAAAGTTGTACCTGTTTCTTCTATCTCTATATCTTGTCCAATATCTTTTAATGATTTTACTTCTATTCCTATATCACTTAACATACTACGTATTTCTTTGATTTTTCCTTCATTTGATGAAGCTACAATAATTTCTTTCATTTAAACACCCCTTACTGTATTTTTCTTCTTTGTTGTATAGATACAAACATAATATAAATACTACGTGGAATAAATCTTTCGACAAAGATAACCAATTTCATTGTGATAGTTGGTATAATAACCACTTTTCTTAATTTCATCATTTTAAGTGCATATTTGGCGCATCGCTTAGCACTCATACCAGGCATAGCAAATTTGACATTGGCTACCTTATTGAATTCTGTTCTTACAGGTCCTGGACATAAACAACCAATATATGTTGGTGAAAGTTTTTCTTTAAATTCCATCGCAATGCCTTGGGTAAAACTTGTGACATAAGACTTTGTGGCATAATAGGTTGCCATATAAGGGCCTCCATATATTAAACCAGCTGATGAAGCAACATTAAGTAAATAAGCTTTCTTACCTTCTACTTTTTGTAGATATAATTTCGTTAATATATGCATTGCTTCAATATTAACACTTATCATATCTAACTCTTTATTCAAATCCGTCTTTAAAAAATATCCACAATCCCCAAATCCTGCATTATTTATAAAAACTTCAATATCTAAATCCTTCACTTCATCCATTAAACGATAACATTCTTCTTTTATAGATAAGTCAGCACTAATAATCTTACATTCAACCTTTAATTCCTTGGATAACTCTTTTAGACGTTCTTCTCTTCTAGCTACCAATATCAAAGCATAATTTTTAGATAATAATCTTGCAAATTCCTTACCTATTCCTGAACTAGCACCTGTAATAAGGGCATATTTCATTATAACACTTCCTTATAAAATTGTTTCTATTTGATCTAATAAACCAGGACAATCATAAGCTGCAAATACCGATGCTTCAATACTTTCTATTGGTATAGGAGCATATTTAGCTTTTAATTCAACCAATTGATGCCTTAGTTGTGGCGCAATCAATATCAATTCCTTGCCTTGATAAACATCATCCAAATGATAACTACCAGCTGCATTAAAATGATATGGACTATGATTTAATTCACAATAGCGATTCATCTTTTGGGCAAAGAAAGTTGTTGTCATACCACCTGTACAACATAATAGTATTTCATGAATCTTTTCTTCTTCTTTTGTGAGGACCATAATCATACGCTTAAAAAAATCACAAGCATACTTATAATCATGAAATTCATAGTGTAAATAAAATATTGCATCATCCCCCTCATTAATGCTCTCTTCTATTATACCCTTAGACCAAATGGTAAAATGTTCTACTTTATTTTGATAAAATATATGATAAGTATTATCATCAATTTCTAATTTTAATCTATCATCATTCATAATTTGATAATAAACCCATTGTCTTAAAATATCAATATTACTATTCATATCCCTCACCTCAATAAACGTATTATACTAGATTTTTTATCAGATTTAAACTATACTTTTTATAGGAGTTGATAAAAATGAAGATTGTATTCTTTAGTGTGAGAGAAGATGAAGTAGATTTTGTATATGAATGTGCTAATAAATATAATGTTGATATTGATATATGTCCTTATGCTTTCAATATGAGAAATATCGAATATTGTCAAGGTGCTGATGCGATTAGTATTGTTACAACACCTGTTAATGAAGAAATGATTCAAGTATTACATGAATATGGTATTCATTATATATCTACAAGAACCATTGGATATGATCATATTAATTTAGAAGCTTGTCAAAAGTATGATATTCATGTTTCTCATGTTACTTATTCACCTTATAGCGTTGCTGAATATACGATTATGATGATGCTTATGAGTCTAAGAAATATGAAAAGGATCATGAATAGATATGATAATCAAAATTTCACATTACAAGGTATCAGAGGAAGAGAACTTAAGGATTTGACAGTGGGTGTAATTGGTACAGGAAATATTGGAAGTGTTGTAATTGAATTGTTGAATGGTTTTAAAGCTAATGTTATCGCTTATGATATTAATCATAAAGACAATATTAACTATGTTACACTCAATGAAATCTATCAAAAATCTGATATTATCACATTACATACACCTCTGAATGATGATACCTATCATTTATTAAACAACAATAGTTTTAAACAAATGAAAGATCATGTTATTATCATCAATACTGCTAGAGGTGCTTTAATCAATACCAAAGATCTTATTAACTTTCTACAAAACCATCATGCTTATGCAGCTTTAGATGTTATAGAAAACGAATCAAATATTTATTATCGTGATTTTACTGATAAAACAATTCCTCATGATGATTTAAATACATTAAGAAACATGCCTAATATCTTATTAACACCTCACGTTGCTTTTTATAGTGATCATTCTGTTTATGACATGGTAGAAAACTCTATTATTTCGATTATCAATATGATTAATCATAAAGAAAATCCATTTCAAGTCATATAAAAGTAAGGGAGTTTGCTAAGTATACTTAGCAAACTCCCTCGCTTTCTAATGCATATTGTAAGTTTTATAACTTACCATTATTACCTTCAGCTTCAGTTTTTCCTAATATATAAAGAAATACTAAAGCTGGCATTCTAAATATAGGTGTAATTGTTTTATGTCTAGTTATTCCATAATCATTTAAATTCTTTGTAATTAAAAACGCATTTGTAACTTTTGATTTTTCATCTTTGCATAATTCAACAATACCATCACTTTCAGGAATATGAGAATTATTACGATATTTCACTTCACATAATATTTTTTGACGTGGCAATTCAACAACCACATCAACCTCTTTTTGATTGTCTTTAGCTTTTCTAAAATAACCAAGTTGAGCTGGTGTATTTTGATAAAAAGAAATCATATGTTTATAAACAGCTGTTTCTACAATAATACCTAATTCTCTTTCATCAGAAAGAATATCATCAATCATTAATACTGCATTACGAATAGCTGGATCTGCAATATATATTTTTGGTCTGCCTTTTAACGCTCCTTTACTTCCAACATTTATTGGTTTTGCCAAATATATAAGATTAGACATTTCCAAAGCATTTAAATAATTTTCAATTGTTGGGACAGTAATATTTTCTAATTCTTTTGCAGCAGTAGCAGCGTTGAATATCTCAGATGAATTCAAGCAAAGATAAAGAAATAGCTTTTCCATCAATAATGGACTACGTACATTAAATAATGAGAGTACATCTCTTTTTATAACTTTATCAACAACATCTTCACGCAACATTCTTTGTGCATAAAAATCATCATCAGATAGCACTAATTCTGGAAAACCTCCAATAGTTAAATAGCGATTAAAATGATCTTGAAGTGGTATAAAACAACTCATAACATTATCAAGTTCATTCAAGCTCATTTTTGCAAGTTGAGTTAGCCTCAAATCTTTTGGTAGTTCAGGTACATTTATATTAAGCAACAAGCAATATTCATAAAAAGACATAGTTGGAATTTTTAATATAGTCCATCTTCCTGTTCCACTATCAGTTGATCCTTTTTCAAGAACTGGACTAGCTGAACCAGTCGCCAACATACGTATTTCTTTTTTACTATCATAAATGACTTTCATCCATAATTCCCAATTATCAGTATATTGAATTTCATCAAAAAAAATGTATTCAAATCCTTCCAAGGAATATAATTCCTCATAAATAGACAAAACTTTATATGCATTTATGAGTTTTAAGATAGGATTATCAAAAGTTACATACAAAATATTTTTTGGATTGACTCCTTCATTAATCAATTGTTCAATTACCTGATACATAATTGTAGTCTTGCCAACACGTCTTACTCCAGAAAGTACTACAAAACGTCTTATAGTATTATGAGTTAACATTCGATAAGCTTCATAGTACGCTAAGCGTCTATGAGGTTTACTTTCTTCTTTAATAGCTGATGGTATTTGCCACCATGGATTATACTGTTTTAATACTTTTATAATCTGCTCATCATTAACGATACTCATAGTTCACCTCCAATATATCCCAGGGAGTTTGCTAAGTATACTTAGCAAACTCCCTGATATTTTTACAAGTACATATTAACATATTGTCATAAATAACACAACTAGCAAATAGTTATTTGCTAGTTTTTATTTTCTTTCATATTTATCTTTAAATTTCTCATTGATTTGTTTAGCTTCTCTTACATCTATTAAATAATACGATCCTAACACTAATAGATAAACAATGGCTACAGCTATAACGATTATCAATACTTCATTGATATCAATATAAGGCCATTGATTTAATTCACAATATAATAAAACAACAAATGTTAATAAAACATAATGCAACAAATATCCCCATGGACCATCAATATAAATAGAAAATATAAACATTGTTACTGGGGTTGTAAGTATACCCATAATAACTATATCAAAT
>JAJQGQ010000188.1 GCA_021200395.1 Erysipelotrichaceae bacterium | reverse complement strand
ATATATAATATATGGTATCGTTAATTTCTTAGTTACTAAATCTATTGTTTTAATTTTTACCAAAGTTTGATCAGTAATAATCATAGCCTTAGAAATATCATATTGTTCACATTCAAAATCCAATTGATCTAAAGCATCAACACCTGCAATCAACTTTGTACGATTCACAAATTCAAAATAATTCATCCTTACCTCCTACGCAAATAACGCTTTTATATAAACCAACAACATAGGTTGATATCTTTTTTCTTCATGATTCAATATTCTTCTTGTCATAAATCTTGGAAACAAATATGTTTCCACTAAATCAACACAACGCACAAAACGCATGCTTTCGTAAATATCCCCTTTTAACACAAAAGAATGTTCCAAATACGCCTGTTTCACACTCATCATCCCTGCAAAAACCTTAAAAGCACCATTCACACTTTTAAATGTAATCACAATATCACCATCATCTTGTTTTATTTTAGATAAGCCTTTTTGATAAGTATATTTCATTGTTAAGTGTGGTCCATTTCTTACCTTTAATACAACTGTTTTATCTTCTTTCCATCCATCTAATTCTTCATGTACTCTTTGATCATCATGATATAATACTTTCATACCACGATAAAGAAATTGTAAAACAATCTTAATAACTAATTTCTTCATATTACACCTCATATTCTTTTTTCACTATACAACGAATTTTGAAAAAGTACAATATATGAAAATAAGGAAACTCCGTTTCCTTAATCTTCACCCAAATATTTTTCTGTATGTTTATGATTAACGGCATCACATATTCTTCTTAATCCTTCTTCTAATGTAGCTTTAGGACAAGCAAGATTCACCAATTGAAAAAGCAAGTGCACATATATTAGCATCCTATTTATCATCAGATACTAAATGGGGTTTATTTACTGGTTTATCATCAAGGCCTTTGATGCCCATAGCGACAAAGATGTTGTTTTCTAAAGTGATATTAGAAGAAAACGAAGAATTAGTCAATCAATTAAAAATATCTAAAGAAGATATTAGAATACTAAGATCTTATAATATGTTATCAATCATGTAAAAGAATCTGGCATAAGCCAGATTCTTTTAGTATTGGTATTTCCACATATATTTTCTTTTACTTAATGGATGATCACGCATATCAGCCAACAAACTATTAAATACGCCAAGCATAGCTGTATGGAAGTCATAATCAAAGTATTCACTGACTTCACCTAAATCATTCATACCATATTTTTCAGGATCAATAACTGTGAAATGATGATTGTATTGACTTAAGAATGTAATAGCTCTTTCATCCAATGGTTTTGTTTTACCTGTTGATTTTAATAATAAGAATGCTGTATCAGGATCAGTGATTTCAAATGGTCCATGAAAGAATTCTCCTGTATGGATAACTGATGAATTAATCCATTGCATTTCCATAAGAATACAAATTTGTTGTTGCTGTGCTGCAGACCAAGAAGTACCAGATCCCATTGTATAAATGATATTATCATTCTTATAATCAATTGAGAATTTAATAGCTTCCGGAATAATTGCTTTTTCAGCAGCTGGAACCAATGTATTCATTTTTTTCATTGCTTCCATCATTAATTCATATTTACCAGTTCCTTCTACTTGATGTAATGTTTCAATCGCAATTTTTAATATATAACCAGTTTTACTTACTTCATATACATCTTCAGATAAATCTTTAAATAAGATAACATAATCAGATACTTGATGAATACCATTATCTTCATCTTCATGTGTCATACCTATAACAGTAGCTCCTAACTTTTTAGCCACTCTACCTGCTTCAACTGTTTCTGCAGTATTCCCACCACGTGATGAAATAACAACAATAGAGTTTTCATTAATACATGTTGGTGTATCATGTACAAATTCATTTGAAGATGTATAACTTGTCGTAATATTCTTAGCTTCTCTAGTGACATAGTAATATGGTGCATAGAAACAAGCTAATGATCCTCCAACTCCAGTAAAACTTATGTTTTTAATTTCCTTTTCTGCAGTAATTTCTGCAATCATTTTTTGAACATCGAACATTTAAACTTCCTCCTTATATTTTCCTAACGTTCAATAATCTATGAATTAACTTATCAATAAGTAAATTCCTTAAATAGCTAATATTCCAAAGTAGTTTAAAATAATACCTACAAAGAAACATGAAATAATAACAACCATAGGTTTAACACCTTTCTTAACTAAGAAATACATAATTCCTGTTAATGCTAAAGGAATCATTTTTGGTAAAATACCATCTAATACTTCCTGTAAAATCAATGTTTCACCATAGGCTAATGGTGTAGTAATTGTTACTAAACTAGCAACCATACCTCCAATAACCATTAAACCTGCCACACTGCAACCAAACATAATTTTATCCATCAAATTACTATTTGCGATTTGTGATAAAAACTTTTGACCATTAAGATATCCTAATTTAGCACCATACCAAGTAATTGGAAAACTAACACCAAATGATATCAACATTGCAAGAATCGGCCCCAATATAGATCCATTTTGTGCTAATGAAACACCAATACTCATAGCGATAACTCTAACTGTTCCTTGAAATAATGAATCACCAACACCTGATAATGGTCCCATTAATGCAACTTTTACAGATTTAATCATGTTAGGATCAAAAGTATCAGGATTTTCAGCATATTCTTCTTCCATAGCAGCAGTTAAACCTAAGACAAATGCACCAAATTGAGGTGTAATATTAAAGAATTCTAAGGCACTTCTATATCTTTCCTTTTTCTTTTCATCTTCTTCTGGTTTTGGATAAAGACGATCCAATGTTTTGGAAATACCCCACATAAATGCTGTATTCATTTGTCTTTCATAGTTCCATAAGGCTTGCATACACCAGCCACCCCAGAAGTATTCTCTTACTTTCTTATTTAACGGATAATTTCTTTGAGCTTCTAAACCTTCTCTTGACATTTTTCTTTCCTCCTAATCCAAATCATCTTCTAGTTCATCATAATCATCAGATGGACCTGCTGTCTGTAACTTGGCACCATCACCAAATTTTAATTGATATAATACAATAGCAACTATAATTGAAATCACAGCTATAGCTGTCAAACCTAAACCTGAATAAGCTGCAATTGCAAATCCCAAGAAGAAATAAATACAATTTTTAGCATTAATCATAGTTGATAACAACATAGCAAAACCAAAGAATGAAATAAGATTAGCTCCTAATGAAACACCATTCATAATATAATCAGGAACAGCATTTACAATTGCAGTAATTAAATCATTACCAAAATAAACTGCTAAGAAAACAGGAATAAACTTAAAAACTGAATAAACGATTGGACCATATAAAATATGAACTCTTCTAGCCTTTGCATATTGACTCTTTTCTACATAATTATCACATGTATGACATAATTGAATACGAATAATATCGGCAACTGTTGTAAGTAACTGATCTAATAATGTCATTGGTACTGCAATAGTCAAAGCCGTTTCTATAGATGCCCCTGATGAAATAACCAACGCACAACCAGTAATAGAACCAATATTCATATCAACCCCTGATGCACCTATACTCATCATCCCTAAAGTAATCATTTCCATCTGAGCGCCTACCAACAAACCTGTCTTAAGATCACCCATAATAATTCCAACAAGTGTACATGTAATCAATGGTCTTTCAAAATTCAAACGACCTAATAATCGTGAATCCAATACCATGAACACAGCCACTAAACCAATTAAAATAGCTTGTAACATTTTGACTCTCTCCTTAATCTAATTTTAATTCTTCTCTTTTTGACGTTGGTAACTGTTGCATATAAATTTTGACACCAGCATCCATTATTTTTTTAGTATCTACTATTTCTTCTTCATTCAAATATACGACTTGACCAAATTGTTTTGATCCTTCTTTTTTAGCAATCCCGCCATAATTCATTTCTTTAATCTTTGGATAACCTGCAATAAATCTTGAGGCATCTTTCGTACAACCAAATACAATAAAGATTGTATCTTTTAATGTTTCCACTTTAGGCATCTTTGATAATGCTTTTTCAACTGTAAATATGTTCAATCGACATCCTGCTGGTTTAGACATATTTAATGCCATTTTTTGAAATTCATCATTAGCTGCTTTATCATCAATAACTATAATACGATTAACTCCTAAAAACTGTGTCCAAGAAAAGGCAACTTGACCATGTACTAAACGATGATCTATTCTTACTGCTTTAATCATTTCTTTCACCTCTTTTCTTAAATATCATCTGTTTCATTATCAAATTGATTTAAAAGTGCATTCACATATTTAATATGACTCATACTATCATGTGTTCTCTCTTCTAACATATCTATATCAACACTTCCTGGTGTTAATAATAACTCTACTAAAAATGTTAAATTTGTATTGGTAATCAAATGAAATGGATATAGTCCTAAATATTTTACAAATCCATTATTCACACTACCACCCATCATATCAGTACAAATAATCAAATCTTCTTTTTCAAAATCATGATTATTCATGATTTTTTCAATTGTTTCATTAAGATCAAAATCTGGTGTCATATAACAGCATAGTGTATGTAAATTTTTTATATCTCCGACAATGATTTTTAATGCACTTGAAAATCCATCTGCCAGCTCTCCATGAGTAGCAATAATTACTTGTTTATTATTCTTCATTTCTATTCCCCTTACCTTCTATTTCATCAGCAGCTATAAAATCATATAAATAAGCTATTTCACTTGTTGGAATGGTAACATTGTATCTTTTAGTTATGTCCGAAAAAGCACTTAAAACATTTTGAATAAATGATTCATGTTCTATTTCAAATTGATCAAGATTCATAAATTCTGTAATAGCTGATTTTGTAACTAATCTTTCAATCAAACAACATACATGAATATATATTCCAATAAGCGTTTTGCCACTAAATCGCTTATTAAGGCAATCTTGTAAATTATCAACTGCCAAACTCACGTTATCTAATAATATTTTTGGATTTAAGATTGTTAGATAACCAACAACATTTTGTAATGTAAAATTTCTTCTTAATTCATCTAATAACATATCTAATTCATGTGGTGATAAATACTTTGATAATCTTTGCATAATAATATCAATATTATTTCCAGAGATAATCTCTTCTAAAGCTACAAATATTTGCCCTTCAATATGTGGATTAGCAGTCCCAGTGATAAAGAGTATATTATTATAAGTAAATCTTTCAAAAGACTGACCTTTCGTCACTAATTGATTAAAATCACATACTTCTAAATCAACCGGTATTGAGGGAGGAAAACTGCTTTCAAACAATTCACGCATACGTTGCGCCATATGTAATCCACTTTCACTAGTAAATAAAATAACATCATTTTTCTTACGATTGATAATAGTATAATTAGCTTTAGAGTCTTCACTCACTGCTTTTAATGTCGTTTCAATATCTTTTTCATTTAAAATATATTCACCAGCATGCAATGCACTTCTTGTAGAAACGTTATTAATTACACCTACATTACAATTAATTGCTTGACTCAAACTATTACCTAACTGTTCTAATGATCCCATATCCACCATAACAATCACATCACTATGATGCATACGATTCAATTTCTCTACAATATTATCTTTAATCTGATCAACACTCACATCTAAAGGCATATCAATAGCTTCAAAAATATAATGTCCTAACAAAGTATTTACAGCTTCAGCAATCGAAGTTGCAGTGGAATAACCATGACATACAATTAAACCAAATATCTTACGTCTTGAGATTTCAGCATTATAATGATGCAAATATACAATCATCATAATAAGCAATATATCATTAACCTGGATTTCTAAATTGGCATTCATTAATCGTATTATTTCCTCGGCAATAGTTACTTCATTGCATAAACTATCACGCATCTTGTTGATAATTTCATCTATTAAACGACGATTTTTCTTTTGCCATTTTTCTATAGAAGAACTATATAAATCATTTATATATATGAGTTTTGCAATAGAGCAACAAAATCCACTAGGTAAATTAATAAATCTTTTCTTAATTAATATATCTACAATATTATTTAAAGATGTTTCAATTCCTTGTATTCTTTCTGGTGGTATACGCTGCTTAAAAGATAAATAATCATTCAACAAATCAAAGTAATGTTTACTATCTTTTAAAGCATTAGAAATATCATTTTTCGAAAATGGTTTTAAGATACGATCATAATAGTCAAGAATAAAATCAATTTCTTCACTACGTTGATATATAGATGTATCAATATACATAAGATCTTCATCTAAAGTAATAGGCATTGTACGAATAAGATAATCTGGTAAATTGTAAGTATGAACAATGATTTCTTCATTAGATGGATTTTCTCTTAAAGCACTGGCACACATCATTTGAATAGCTGATCTTAAACCAAGCATATTATTATCATAGGTACCATTGACTAAAGCTCTTAAAACAGCATTACTAATTTTAATATTCTTTTTCATGACTTTTCCTTCGTTTTTCACGAAATGAATAACCAGTTCTTCTATTTCTTCTTGCCCCTTATCTTTAAGAGAAGGCATTTCTATAATAATAGGTATGTTTTTTAATAATCTATCTTGGAAGATGATACTAGGATTGGTTTCGCTGAGTAGCATGAATCTTATAATTTTAGGATCATTCTTTGAGGATTGTTGATTTCTAACGGTTTCAATAAGATGAGATAATTTTTCTTGTAAATCATCACTCATATATTGCCCACCACATATCATCAAAACCAGATGATTATATTTTTCTATTAACCCAGGACTATCTTTTTTACCAAAGATTTTTTGACAAATCATAGTACTATTTAAAGATGTTAATTCTAATTTATAGAGTTTTGTATCAGATTGAATAATGCCTTTTCTTGCGGCGTTTTCAAATATTGTTGTACATAACGTTCTTTTGCCAGTCCCTTTTTCACCATATATAATCATAGGTAAACCACAATTTGGATATTCGAAACCTTCTCTGACTTGTTTTATAATAGATGACAAAGATTGATCACTACCAATAAGATGCGAATAATGACTATCAACCTTAGAATGATCCATGACATATTGTTTTAATTCTTCTAAGTCATAGAAGTCGTCATCCTGAAATGGTATCTGATATAATTCTTCCATCTTTTTGCGATGAAAGAAATAGACTGGTCGAGAATTGACTTTAATAATATAGTTTTCTTTGACCAATTCATTAAGATATTGACTTGCAAGACTTCTGCTTATGTGTAATTGCTCACTAATGAAGCTTGCGGTAAATTTACTAGCAATCGTAAAGTCAAATTCTTCAGTTGTTTCTCTTACATAAGTAAGGATTTGTTCTTTTGTACTATTAACCATATTGTTCTCTCTCCTTTCTATCATATTTTCTTTGCTTGAGTACAATATATATTATTTTGTTTATTAATTTGGTTTGTGACGAAATAGTTGACATTATTTTTATGATTTTTAAACTTTTCGACAAACACAAACTGTTTTCGACACTTATTTGAAAGTGTAAAAAAGATTCTTGTGTTAATACAAGAATCTCTTATAAGTTTATATTTGGCAATGTAAAACCTCTACCATTAACACTATGAATATCACTACTAATGATAAAGGCTGTAGGATCAATCTGAAGAATAAGTTCATTAACATATGGATATTGTCGGCTACTTATAACTGATAAAACAGCTTTTTGTGGTTGTTTTAAATAGCCTGTAGTGACTTCTACATAAGTACATCCTCTATCTATTTCTTTAAGAATAATCTCTGATATTTCTTTATATTTAGATGATATCACTAATAATTGAATGTTTTTCTCACCAACAAGTAATACTTTATCTAACACAAGGTTGGTAATAAACACCATCACTAATCCATAAAGAATACCTTCAAAGCTCGAAAAAAATAGTTGCATAAGTAATATGATAGTATCACATATATTTATAAGCAGTGCAACAGATACTCCTGTTTTTTTATTGATGATGAGTGGCGGAATGTCCATACCACCTGTACTATATCCTCTTCTAAAGACAATACCAATTCCTAAACCAATACATATACCTGCATAAATGGTACTTAGTAATATATCATTTGTTATATTTTGCAGTGGCTCAAGATTTTCAAAAACTTCTAAGAATATTGGAAAAGCAAATGTACTTAACACTGTCCCTGCAACAAATGCTTTTCCTAAAAAAATAAATCCTGCAATCAACATTAAAACATTAAATATTAAAATAACACTTGTATGACTTAATCCTATTAATCTTTCACATATCAACCCTATACCTGTAGCACCACCAACAATCAAATTAGCAGGCACTGCAAATATAGCGTAACCAAATGCTAAAATAGTGTTACCTATTAAAACACACAATACATCTAAGAATATCTTGCGCAAACATATCACTCCTTACACAAATCAAAGCTTTTAGTCAAATTCACAGCCCACTTACCTTGACTATATCTTTTCATACCTAAAACAACACGTATCATTTGCTCCAATTGACAAATCATAAATACCAATGCAATACTATCAATATGAAATACATAAACACTAATAAAAGCTAATGGGATGCCGATACCCCACATCATACCACTATCTAACAATGTTAAAGCTTTTAAATCTCCTCCAGCTCTTAATGATGCGAAAATAATGACTACAAAGAAACGTAATGCTATTTTTAAAGCAAATACTTTGACAATCAAATTTGCTTCTTTTACAACTGAATGACTTGATAATTGAAATAAAGAAACCAATAATCCAGATGCATGAAACACAAAGGCAAAACATCCTATCGCACAGAATATTGCAAATGTAATCAAATATTTACCTTCTTCTTTAGCCTTATTTACATTATTAGCTCCTAAAGAAACACCAATTATCGATTCAATTGCATTCGAGAAACCATTCGCAAATGCATAAAATACTTCAGCTATCTTAGCTCCTACATAGTAAGCTTCTAGTGCTCCTGTTCCTAATAATCCAAATGCTTTAATAAATAAAGTTGAACCAAAGCCAAAAAACAATTCATTAAACAATAGTGAACATGTCTTATTCATCACTTCTTTAATAAAACTAGTACTATATATAAACATTTCTGATATTTTTCCCACAAATAACTGTTTTGAATAATAAGCATAAACAATGTGAATAAACACTGCACTACTATGAGCCATACATGTTCCTAGTGCTGCTCCTTGAATACCTAACTTAGGAAAACCACAATAACCAAATATCAACAAATAATTGGTAATGATATTCATTAATATTGAACTAATTCCTACCATCAAAGGAACATGCGGTTGTTGGATACTACGATAAGTTATATTAAAAGCATATTCGACAGCCAAAAACAAATATGAATATTTCACTATTGTTAAATATGTTAATCCATTACTGATGACTTCATTGTCTTGAACATAAAAACTTAAAATTTGTTTTCCAAATATAGTAGCTATGAAAAACCAAATTAATCCACATAACAACCCTATAACCATACTCAAACCAAAAGACTTCTTTAGTTGTTTAAAATCCTTAGCTCCAAAAAATTGAACAGTAAAAATTCCAATACTAGCTGCTAAGGCCCAAGACGATGAAGAACATAATGTTTCAATTTGTGCAGCTGTTCCTACAGAAGTTACCTCTCCTATCCATGAAACCATTAAGGAATCAATAATCCCCATACAACTAGTAATAAGCTGTTGCAATCCCAAAGGGATTGCCATACTTGTGACTTTTTTATAAAAATCTTTAGACCCTATATAAGGTCTTATTTTCTCAAACATATTCATCACTCCTGAAAAGTATTATAAAAATATTTTTCAAAAAGATTAAAAGTGTTTAAATTCTTTTCACAAATAATTATTTTTCATCACTATCTTACAAATGAATACTTTTCCCCAACAACATATTGAACACTATAATGAACAGGATTGCCTCGACTATCACCCATCACACCATCCATCACAAATAAAGGTGCTCCTAATGATACTTGTAGTAGTTGAGCCAATTCCCCTTTAGCAGTTGTTACGGTAATGATTGTTTTTAATGATTGATTACATACAATACCTTTTGATTCTAGCAATTCATATAATGAGCCTGTTAGGGCTTCATGCATTAAAAATTCATATTTGTTATAAGAATAATAATTATTTTCTAACATAAGTGGTTCTCCACCTGCATATCTTAAACGCTGGATATAGATGATTTTGTCGTTATTATCCAATAATAAACTTTGTTGCATCAAATCATTCATTGGAAGTATTTCTCTCTTTAATACAACAGATACACTCTCTAGTCCTGCATTTTTACATGATTCTGTAAAACCAATACTATCAACTAATGGTCTAAATATCTTCGGCTTGGTTGCATAACTTCCTTTACCTTGTTTTTTTATTAAATATCCTTCATTTTCTAATTCAGATAAAGCATTACGAACTGTAATACGACTAACTTGATATTTTTCACATAGTTCTTTTTCAGATAATATTTTCTCACCCCTTGCGATTTCACCACTATCTATTAATTCTTTGATTGTATTTTTTAATTGTAAATATAAAGGTTGAGCGTCATTATTATTCAATTTCATCATCTTCATCTCCAAAAATATCTATTACATCATATAACGATGAAACAATTGCTATTGTTTCATTTCTTTGTTTTTCTTTTGGTGGATTCAAATCTGGTACCATAATACAAGGTATATGAGCTCGATAAGCTGCTTCAACACCTACAATAGAATCTTCTAAGACCAAAGCATCTGTCGAATCTATTTGAAAATGTTGGATAACTTTAATATATATTTCAGGATTTGGTTTTTTATTTTGCACTTCACTACCACATAAAACATAATCAAAATAATCCAATAAATGTAATCGAGATAATCTTTCATAAGTTAGTTCTTTTTCAGTAGCAGTTGCTACCGCAATCTTAAAATTCTTTTCTTTTAAGTAATTCAATATTTCATAAACCCCTGGTTTTGTATCAATATGTTCATCCAATAATTGTATGCCATAATGACGGATTTCTTCTAATATATCTTCATAATTTTCAATATATCCAAGATCTTCTTTAATAATATCATCCACTTCTTTACCTGTACGACCAACACATTTTAAAAATGTTGTTGTACCTAAATCTTGTATGCCATATTTTTCTCCAACTTCCTGCCAGGCCTTCTGCCATTGACTTTCCGTATCTAGCATTAATCCATCAACATCAAATATAACTAATTTAGGTTTTATCATTCTATCACTCCTCGTTTGTTATATAACATCTTATAACAAGTTAAAAGAAATTGCAATAAAAAAAAGAACTCATTGAGTTCTTAATCATCAGTAGATGTACGACTACCAATAAGATGTTCATCCATATGTTCAAATAATTCCTTAACTGTCATTGGTTTTTGACCTGTCAACATTTCAAAATCATTTGTGAAAGTTGACATTTGATTTTGACGAATGGCTCTACCAAATGTGACCATACCATCAGAACAGAATGGAAAATTGGTTGCTGTTTGAGCCCACATATCATCTGTAGTACGTGGTACACCAATGGAATCAAAGAATGCATATTGTTGTTCATCATTGATTTCAACATATTTAACATTATGTCCAGTAACTTCATTGGCAATTTCGATGTATTCACCAATAGTCAATAATTCCGCACCATTAACATCAATAACACGATCTTGCAAATCTGACATAGCTGCACAAGCACAAGCTAATGCACAATCATCTCTAGAAATATAGGCCATCTTTCCATCACCCATGTTATTAGCTAAAACATTATCAGTTTGTTCATAAGCATTCACATAATTAGAAACCATAGCTTCTGCATATTGAGAATCTCTTAAGAACAAATAATGAATAGGTTGTTCCTTCACATAAGCTTCAAACCAAACATGATCATTGACTTCATAAGTATCAATATCTGGTTCTCCAGCACCAACAATTGATGTATAAACTAAACGATTCACTCCTGCTTTAACCGCTGCATCTAAAGCTGTCTTTTGCGCAGCTCTTCTTTTAGGTCCAACAAAAGGCATAGAAATCAAAATCATTGTATCAACACCTGAAAATGCTTTTACTAATCCTTCTTCATCATTAAAATCAGCAATTCTTTTTTCTACATCAACATCTGCATACTTTTCTAAACCTTTTTCAGTAGGTGCAGTAAACACCAAATCTTCATGAGGCCATTTTTCAAGTAAAACCTTAGCAGCTCTACTACCAAAATTTCCATCAACACCATTTAATAATATTTTCACAATACTTACCTCCTGGAATTATTGTAATATATGAAAAATAAAATAATAGTCATAAAAAAGTTTGAAATCTCTATAACTATTTGTTATAGAGATTAAAATAATTGAATATTGAATTAATGAGATTTTGAATTGGTTGATCTTGTGGTTTATCTAAATAAGCTATCACATATCGAGAATGATGATGACTATTCTTTAATGGAATCACCTTGACTTCACCTTGTCTTACAACTTCACTAGATACAATCGCAATACCTTCACCAATTGAAACATCAAATACTAATGAATCAAATGATTCAACTTCCTTTTTAATCTTAAGATTTAACCCATCTTGTTTACAGGCATCCATAAAATCCTGATAAAACTGATAACCATATTTTTGAGATAATATAATAAATTCTTCATTTTGTAATTGTTCTACCTCAATTTCATCATATTTAGATAATGGATGATCAAAAGAACAAATAACACATATTTCATAATCATATAATACATGATATTTTATTGGTTGATAATATTTAAAACTCGATTCTATACCAAAACTTATATTTGTAGCGTGATTGATAAGGCTTTTAGCCACATCTCCAAAATTATATTGATCAAATGATATTTTAATATTAGGATATCCTTTTTTATACTCATTAATAGCATTGATAATTTTTCTATTTTGATATAATCCTGTAAACCCAATTTTGATTTCATAAGTATCAACTTGTTGAATATGTTTATTGAGATCATCTATTTGATGTTGGAGTTTCTTGCACTCATTGTAGTATATTTCTCCTGCACGTGTAAGTACGGGACGATAGCCTGTTCTATCAAATAATGTAACATTGAGTTCTTTTTCTAATAATGTTACTTGTTTAGATAAATTAGGTTGAGAAAGATATAGTTTCTTTGCAGCCGCTGAAAAAGACTTTTCTTCAACAACACTCATAAAATATATAACTTTCTTATCTAACATATTATTCACTATCTGGTTGTTGGCCATCATGAGCCAACCATTGACATTCTCCTATGCTCATATTGGAAAATACTGCCTTAAATGATGAATCCTCAGGTGAACAAGCATATATACCAAATTGAATTTTACCTTTTCCTTTATGCATATGACAAATACGCATTTGTTTAAAATTGATACCATCACTAGAACACTCCAAACGATAATCATCAACTCTTCGACTTAAACGATACCACATTGTTTTGATATTGGCATCAATTTCAGTCGTTGCCCAATCTGAATAGCCTTCATTTGTTACAACACTTCCTAAATGTTGATAAATTTCATTTTCGTATTCAATAGAACACTTTAACCAATTCTCACTATCCAAATACATAACTAATCCACATTGATCAAATCGATGATGACTATCTTCAAAATCAGTTTTAACTGTAAAACTAAAATAGTCATCTTCTATTTCCATCTGAAGTACGGGTGCATTATCATTTTGAAAATGATAATAGGTTCTTTGCCATAAATCTGTATGTGGTTTTGTAGTTATTTCTATTGTGTCATTGTTTATCTTATAACTCTTAGGTTCTCTTATCCATTGAAATTGATTGTAATCCATATTATTCCCTCCATAAAATATAGACCTATTATATCATCATAATTTCAAATTGTCTTGTACTATAATAAATTATGAACTTAAACAATTTTCTAATAAGAGCATATAAAAAAGA
>JAJQGQ010000155.1 GCA_021200395.1 Erysipelotrichaceae bacterium | reverse complement strand
TATCACGATATCCTAAACCTCTAATATAACCATCACTTAAACCAGAAGCATTACTATCAATCATCAAAACATTTGCATTTTCTATAATTGATTGTAAATAATGAACAGTTTTCGTTAAATGATAGGCTGATTCCATTAAGCCATGTAAACAAATAATCGTTTTATCAGCATTTTCTTTTTCAATCAAATAACCTGATAAATATAAGCCTTTATGATTTTTAATTTGAATACGTTGAGCATTTATATCTTTATACCAGTCTTCCTGTTCAATCTTATTTAAATGCTCACGATATATCACTTTCTTGCCATAATCATATGCTAAAGCAATACCTGAAGATGCTGCTGCAGTTAAAGTTACAGCTGTACCAATGTAAATATTTTTCTTTTTCACTTTAAATACCACTCCTTAAAATTATCCATTAATAAATTATTGATATTCATTACCTGTTCAAAAGAACTTAAACGATAATTATCATTTTCCATTCTAGCTCCAAAGAATTGAATAGCACCAACCAATTCATCTTTTACTTTCAGTTTCATAGATGCAGGCATTTCTTCAATAGGAAAACAAGTAAATATAAATGTATTATAATCACGATGGAATAAATCCAATAAGATATCATATCCTTCTGCTTTGATTAAAGAATTTCCTAAAGCTAAATCTAAATCATGATTCGCAACTGTCATCATATTATTGATAAGCATTCTTAATAGTCTTAAAACTACTTCATAATATTGGTCAAAATCATTATGATATATATAATAAATATAAGAAAATATCAGATTAGCGCCTTCTCTTTATTCATCTTTATCACAAAATATAAATTCCTTTTCTAGTCTTTCCATAATTGTTTTCGTACTATAATATTGAGATAATAATACTTTACCAAAATCTGTCATAATCGCCAAAGTAAAACGTGTATGCATACATAAAGTTTTTAATGCTTGAAGGAGTTCTTGGGGAACTTCTTTATAAAATTGATCTAAATGTCTATATACCATACGTATAATTTTTCTTATGAAATAAAGATGATATTGATATTCTGTATCTAAATATTGAAAATTAATACCATCCCAATAATTTTCATAAAGAATAGAATCTAGCAGGAGATTTATTGTATCCATAAATTTTTTATATTCTTTATGCTTTATTTGATTATCTAAATATGGTATAAGCAATCCATAGTATTGATCTATTGTGTTTTGATTAATACCCTGATGATATTTCATATAATTGAAAACATCTCGAAAATCCATCGGTTCTAAAACCAAGTTTTCATCTAATTCACGCTTAATAAATTTTTCATATAGTGAAAAGTGTAAAAGTCGTTTTTGATTATTTTGCTTTAATATTCTTTTGACGACATCCTTAACAATAAATGTTTGTTCTTGTTCATGAAGGTTTTCAGAAAAGGTATAAGTAATCTTATTTTCACATGAGACATCTAAATAAATATCAATTTGACGAAAGTTTGTATCTAACATATAGTAATGAAACTTAAATTCATTATTGTCTATACGATAACCACTATGGAAGCGATATTTACCTCTATATTGTGCCCAGTTGGTATCTAAGTAATCTTGTAATACTTTCTCATCTAATGGCATAAAAATCCTCCTAATCTATATGATGTGCTTTTTTAAAACGGGGATAAAAATCACTTCTTACATATTGAACCACTATATTCCTAATAACTTCTCTAGAATAATCTCCGCCAATAGAAATAGCTGTATCCATAATTTCTTCAGTAAGAATAGTTAAATATTCATCACTTAATACGATATTTTCTAAAGCAATAGTAGTTCTAACTATTTCTTTACATTCATCGATATAATCTTTTTTATCAATATCTGTTATATGATCCATTATTTCACGTCCTTGTAGTTATTATAACATTTTATATGAACTTTAAAATAAATTATTGAAAAAATCTTATTTCTTCAGTTAATTCTATACCTAAGTTTTCTAAATATGCTTTAGCTTTATTATATGTTTGGATATCTGATAAAGCTAAAGGATCATGAGCATCTGTCCCAATAATAACTTTATTTCCCATTTCTTTAACTAATGTAAAGAAAACATCATTAGGATAATGACGATGATATTTATATCCTAATAAATTAAATTCTAAAGGTGTATCCGTGTCTAATGCTGCTTGACATAAACGTTTCATTTGTAATCGATAATAATCAAGATCTTTATCATAATAGGCTAAATCAGGATGAGCTAAATAACTATACAAACCTGTATTTAAACCTTCAATGCATAAATCAATATATTTATTTAATTGTTGTTTATTAACAGCACTACCAAAATACATACCATATTCATCACTTTCATCATAATGATTACCTAAAATAATATAATCTAGCTTGTAATCTTTTATTGTTTGTTTGAGCCAAGGCATATATTTTGGAAAATATTCACATTCTAATCCAATCTTTATATTGATTTGATCTTTATATTTTTCTTTTAATTGACGTAATGTATCAACATAATCTTGTAATTTGTCTTCTTCCATACGCATAGTCGCATGGAAAGAAGAATCATATCTCCAAGGTGTATGATCACTAAAACCCAATTCTGTATATCCTGCTTTTATAGCATTTAATATATATTCTTCTTCACTCCCTATAGCATGATAACAACGCGAAGTATGTGTATGATAATTCTTCATAATATCCCTTCTTTCGAAAGAATTATAACATGTTTTGTATCTTTCTCAAGATTTTCAGTGATAAAAACATTGTATAAAACAAAACATGTATTATGAATGAAGACTCAATTTGAATATTCAAATTGAGTCTTTTATACTACAGTTATTGTATTTTTTAGCATACCCATCCAGCAAGTATAGGTAAATGTACCTTCTTTTTTTGGAATAAATTCAATAGTGTTTTCACCCTCATACAATTTTATCTCTATATCATATTCAGCAATGACAATTTCATTGTTACAACCATTTAAAATATTTGAATCAACCGTCAAAGTCCAAACCACAGGTATACCAGCTTGCACTTTTATATCATCAAATCCATTCGAATGAAGGGAAGATGTTACATATTGTTTATCACCATTTACCATAGCAGTTATGACATCATTGTTAGATGATTGAAAAAACGATGGCAAAGAAATTCCTGTAAGTGCAAAATTATTTTGAAGCATATATATTCCAAATACCATAACAAGCACAGCACTTACTTTTAACATAATGGCTTTTGCTTTTTTCTCTAAAACTCCTGCAACTAAGGAAAACATAAACATAAGTGGTATAGTACCAAGACAGAAAAAGAACATTGAAAGAGCACCAGATATCATACTTCCACATGCAATTGCATAGAGTTGCATGGATTGTAGAGGACCACATGGCATAAAGGCATTAACAATACCTACAGCAAAAGAATTGTAACGACTGAATTTTGATATTGTTATCAATACTTTTTTTGGCAACCTAAATGTTATTTTTTTTAAAAATCCAAAATTACCAAGCATATTTATTCCTGTCATTACCATAAACATACCAGCAATTATACCAATTATTCCTCGAATTTTAAGAGTAATAGCAATTTCTTCACCTATAAGACCAAGAACCCCACCAATAATCGTATAACCCATGAGTCTACCAAAATTATAAGATAAAGCTTTTATGACTGGTCTTTTATTTGGTTGGCTAACACTTTGAGCCAAATTAATTCCTGAACACATAGCAACACAATGAACTGAAGTCAATAAACCTATAATGAATAAAAAGGCATAACCAACCCTTTCATCATTGATAACAGGAAATTTTTGAAATACTGTCGTTAATCCAGTTTGCGTTACAATAATATAGAGTCCTAATATAATCACTAATATATATATTGTATCTCTGTTATTAACTTGTTTATCTATAATTTCATATCCAACACTAATAACAGCCTTTTTTATCAAATCCTCACTTGCAGGTTTTTCATATTCAACAATTAAAGAGTTTTTCGTACAATCTGCATTAGCAAATTTTACGCCTTCAACATTCTTAACAGCCTTTTCTACTCTCGTT
The DNA here is from genome assembly GCA_021200395.1 of Erysipelotrichaceae bacterium. GTDB lineage: Bacteria > Bacillota_I > Bacilli_A > Erysipelotrichales > Coprobacillaceae > JAJQDJ01. Next base: position 10,014 of record JAJQGQ010000155.1, on the reverse strand, counting down.
TCACAAGCTTCGCATTTCATAGAACCAACATTCATGTATATTTTTTTCACAATAAATCACCTAGAAATTTTTCCAATTTGAAAATTGCTCTTCATATTTTGCAAGGAAGTCTGAAGAAACTGTTATCACACCATTCTCAGATGAATAATTATCGTCTGTTATTGGCACAGGATTACAGCCTCCTTGTTCTAACCCAATATTATCAATGTCAAAATGATTTTTACAATTTTGGCATATAAAATCATCACCATTTTGCACAAAATATGCATATGGTGAACCCATACACACTTGACAAGTATTAAGTGCAAGCCTAATAGTTCCATCTGATGCCTTAACTGCAAAAAGTTCTATAATTGTATTGTTAAAATCATAATCATAATATGTTGCTGTTTCACTAATATCACTTTCAATAATCTGGACATCACTTGAAAAAATAGCAATGTCTAAATCACTTATGGCAGTATCAACCAAATTATCTGTTTCAGAATGACTATTTATTTTAGGAACAATGATTGTCAATATGGCTGCAATAACAACAACTATTGCAACAATAGGTAAAATCATACTTTTTACATCAGTTTTCATGATAATAATCCCACCTTTTGCAAAGCTTGATTCAAATCAGCAATAATATCTTCCTTGTCTTCTATACCTACACTAAAACGGAAAAATCCGTTACTAAATCTATCAGGATAAAGATATTGTCTTTCATCATCTTCACCAATAAATACAATGAGACTTTCATCATGACCAAGCGATACAGCAGATGTTATAATTTTTAAATAACTAACAAATTTGTTATGAGTATTGTGATCAGCTTTTAAGCCAAATGACAAAACACCTCCAAACCCAGGCGACATTTGTTTTTTGGCTACCAAATAACCAGGATCACTTTTAAGTCCTGGATACGCAACGAAACTAACACAGGGTTGCTTTTCAAGCCACTTAGCAACAGCCAGTGCATTTTCGTTATGCTGTTTCATTCTTAGCGAAAGCGTGACACTTCCTCGCATGATAAGCCATGCATTAAATGGGCTAATGGTTCCACCCAAATTCACTTGGGATATAGCACGAATTTTATCAAGATATTCAGTTTTACCTACAATCGCACCACCCATTGAATCTCCATGTCCATTAATAAATTTCGTCAGACTTTCAACAGAAAAATCCGCACCAAGCTCAATTGGTCGTTGGTTATAAGGAGAAGCAAATGTATTATCAACACTCAACAATATGTTGTGTTTGTGTGCCAATTCAGCTACGGCTCTTATATCTGTAATACTAAGTGTTGGATTACCAGGAGTTTCAATATGAATAAGTCTTGTATTACTGCGAATTTCAGATTCCAATTTATCTAAATCAGTAGTATCAACAATTGTTGTCTCCACACCAAACTTATTATTAAAAAGTTCATTAAGCAAACGATAAACTGCAATATATGTGACACTCGAAAAAATAACATGATCACCCTTATTAAGCATCGCAAAAAATAATCCACTAAGTGCAGCAACACCTGAGGCTAGGACAATACAATCCTCTCCACCTTCAAGTGAAGCTATTCTTTCCTGTAAATACTTTTGATTTGTTCCACCATTTCTCGTATAAAGATTTCCATTTGCGCTTGACCAATTCATATCTGTTGGATCATATGGCAATGCATAGCTATTTGCCATTGTTATAGGTCGCTTAATTGCACCACTTTCACTATCTATATCATTACCAACGTGAACCGCCCTAGTTTGAAATCCATATTCTTTTTCATTAAAATCCATTGTACTTACACCCCCTCAAATAATTCATCTTTCATTGGAATGAAATGAATATAACATCTATTTCCTATTTTGTCAATAGGTTATATAGGTTAAATGTCGTGCATAAATTATGTGTTGCATCTTTCTCAAGATTTTCATATAAACTTCATATAAAGTATGTTATAATGCTTTGGGCTAAAAAATTTGGAGGTGACCTATGGATAGACAAGATGAAGAAGTCATGTTAAGATTTCGCAATGCCTATACTTATTTTATTCAGCAAGTGGATGAAAATGCTAAAAAATATGGACTAACTGGTATTCAATGGATGATTGTAAGTGAAGTTGGACTAAATACCAATATAACAATGCATGATTTGTCAGAAAAATTAAATTTATCAAAAGCTAATTTATCAGCAATTATCAAGAGACTACAAAACAATAAAGTTGTTACTAAAGAACGCAGTTCTTTAGATCAACGTTATGTTTATATTCAATTAACGGAAAAAGGTAATAAAATATTTCATAATATAGAAAATGATATGAAGAAACATTATCCTATTTGGCATCAACTAGATGGAAATGATAAAGATAAGATTTTTTCAGCATTAAATGTTATAGAAAAACTCATTAATAAATATGAAGAAAATCATAAACAGGAATCAAAATGATTCCTGTTTTTATTTAAAACATATTTGTCCATGGAAATAATGTTTTATTGTTGTCTAATTGTTTGATTTTATTGATGTCTTCATCACTTAATGTGAAGTCAAAGATATCAATGTTTTCTTGTAATCTTGATTTTCTTTTAGATTTAGGAATAACGGATATGTTTCTTTGTATTAGAAAACGTATAGCTATTTGTTGGGGTGTTTTATGATATTTGTTTCCTATTTCTAGAAGTATTGGTTCATGTGATATATCTTTTAATGAGGAAGCTAGTGGTGCCCATGCTTGAACCTTAATGTTGTTTTGTTCTAAATAATTTTGATACTTCCATTTTTGATAATATACATGATTTTCTATTTGATTAACCATGGGTGTTATATGACAATATTTGATGAATGAATTAAATCTTCTTTCATCATAATTAGAAATACCTATAGCTTTAACTATTCCTTGTTGATAAGCATCTTCTAATGCCTGATACATTTCTACTTCTTTATGATAGGGTTCATGTAATAATACCAAGTCTAAATAATCTGTTTGTAAATTGTTTAAAGATTCTATAATAGCACACTTTGTCTTTTGATAACTTTGACAATTCCCATATATTTTAGTTGTTATAAAGAGATTATGTCGATTAATACCACTTTGTTTAATACCTTCACTAATCTCTCTTTCATTACCATACATTTGTGCTGTATCAATCAAACGATAACCTACATCAATAGCATCAACGACTGTATCGATACACTGTTGTCCTCTTAAATCCCATGTTCCTAAACCTAATAATGGCATTTTCATACCATTATTGAGTGTCATATATTTCATTAAATGTTATCTCTAATGAACTTTTCAATATCATCAAATGGAATAATATCAACTTGATCATATAAATCAGTATGAACGGCATTAGGTATAGAGATAAACTTCTTATTATCACCTTTTAACATTTCATATGCTGTTTTACTAAAATAATATGAATGAGCTTTTTCACCATGGACTAGTAATACAGCATTTTTAACCTCACTCAAATATGATAATTGTTTTGTATTGATAAATGATAATGATGATGTCACATTCCACCCACCATTAGAATTTAATGATCTTTCATGATATCCTCTATCTGTCTTATAATAATCATAATAATCTTTAACATAGAAAGGTGCATCTTCAGGTAATGGATCAACAACACCTCCACCTAATTTATAAGAATTATTTTTATAGTCTTCAATTCTTTGAGCATTCAATTGTTCCTTCATAGTTTGTCTTGCTTCTTCATCTACAGCGTCAAAATAGCCATAAGCATTTACTCTACTCATATCATACATTGTACAAGCGACTGTGACCTTAACTCTTGTATCAATAGCTGCTGTATTTAAAGAAAGACCACCCCAGCCACAAATACCAATAATACTAATTTTTTCAGCATCGACATCATCATTGACTGATAAATAATCAACCGCTGCTTGAAAATCTTCAGTATTAATATCAGGAGAAGCAACATATCTAGGTGTACCATCACTTTCACCTGTAAAAGATGGATCAAATGCTAAAGTCACAAATCCTCTTTCAGCCATTGTTTGTGCATATAAACCAGAAGCTTGTTCTTTAACTGCACCAAAAGGTCCACATACGGCAATACCAGGTAGTTTTCCTTCCATATTTTTTGGTTTATATAAATCTCCTACTAATGTAATTCCAAAACGATTGTGAAATGTTATTTTTTCATGTTCTACTTTTTCACTTTTAGGGAATGTTTTATCCCAAACACTAACTAATTCTTTCACTTTTATCACCTCATCTATATTATATGAAACACTCATAAAAATGTAAAATACCTATATTTCATACGAAACTATGCTTAAAAAGCATAAAAACAGGAATTCCTAGAATTCCTGTTTTAAGAATTATTTAAATTTCGTTTTTTATCTTCTTACACGATCAATTTTCCAAATATCTCTAACATAGTCTTCAATTGTTCTATCACTAGAGAAATATCCAGATTGAGCAATATTAACTAAACAAATATGTGCCCATTTAGATTGATCTTTATATAATGTTTCAATTTTTGCTTGTGCATCAATATATGATTGGAAATCAGCAAATAAGAAATATTCATCATTACGATTCATTAATTCATCAAAGATCATTCTAAATTCTTCTCTAGAAGAATGGAATGTACCATCAACTAATGAATCAACAACACGTTTAATTCTTGGATCATTGTTATAATAATCCCAAGCATTATAACGTCCACTATTTCTTAAGTCATTGATTTCATTATCCTTTAATCCAAAGATAACAATGTTGTCACGACCAACACGTTCATCAATTTCAACATTAGCACCATCTAAAGTACCAATAGTAATAGCTCCATTCATCATGAATTTCATACATCCAGTACCACTTGCTTCTTTACCAGCAGTAGATATTTGTTCTGATACATCTGCAGCAGGCATAATCTTTTCAGCAATAGTAACACCATAGTTTTCAATAAAGACAACTTTTAAGTAATCTTTTGTATCTGGATCGTTATTAACAACATCAGCTACACTATTAATTAATTTGATAACTTTCTTAGCAAAATAGTAAGCTGGAGCTGCTTTAGCACCAAAGATGAATGTTCTAGGATAGATTCTAAAGTTTGGATTAGCTTTCATTTCCTGATATAAGTAAATGATATGCATAACATTTAATAATTGTCGTTTATAAGCATGTAATCTCTTTACTTGAATATCAAAGATACTATCTACATCTACTTCAATGCCATTGTGTTCTAAGATATAGTCAGCTAAAACTTGTTTTCTTTGACGTTTAACGTTATGGAATTTACCTTGAACAATAGAATCATCTACATAAGGCATTAAGTTTTCTAATTTTTCAGGATGTTTAATCCAATCATTACCTATTGTTTCATTCAATAATGTTGTTAATTCTGGATTTGAATAAGCCAACCAACGACGATGTGTAATACCATTTGTCTTATTATTGAATTTATCTGGATATAAGTAATAGAAATCTTTCATTTCTTGATTAATTAAAATATTTGTATGTAATTGAGCAACACCATTAACTGAGAAGCTTCCGACAATTGCTAAATGAGCCATATGTACTTGACCATCTTTAATAATCATGACACGATTTAATAAATCATTGTTGTTGTCACTATATTGTTTAACAAAACCAATAAAACGACGATTGATTTCTTCAATGATTTGATAAATTCTAGGAAGTAATGTACGCATAGTATCTATAGGCCATTTTTCTAAAGCTTCTGCTAATATAGTATGGTTTGTATAAGCAAATGTGTGTGTTGTAATATACCATGCATCATCCCATTCCATATCATAATCATCAATTAAGATTCTCATTAATTCAGGAATAGCTAATACTGGATGTGTATCGTTTAATTGAATAACATTCTTTTCATGGAAGTTTTCTAATGATGGATAAACACGTAAATGGGCTTTCACAATAGCAGTTAAACCAGCAGATACAAAGAAGTATTGTTGTTTTAAACGTAATGTTCTACCAGCTAAAGTAGAATCATCTGGATAAAGAGCTTGACAAATATCTCTAACTTCTGTTGAATATTGTCTAAAATCTTTATTAGATGGAATATTTTCACTTGGTTCTGCATGCCATAAACGAAGTGTATTCGTAACTGTTGTATCATTACCAACAATAGGCATATCATAAGGAACAGCTCTAACACATTCAGCATCAACATGATCCCATTTACCAGTTTGAGAATTCCATACAGTATGTCCATAGAATTTAACATCTACAGCATGTTTAGGTTTTCTAACTTCCCACATATTACCAAGTTTTAACCATTGATCAGGTACTTCTACTTGATAACCATTTTCAATCTTTTGTTTAAATAATCCATATTCATAACGAATAGTATTACCAAAAGCAGGATAAGATAAAGAAGCTAATGAATCCATAAAACAAGCAGCTAATCTTCCTAAACCACCATTACCTAAACCAGCATCAGTTTCTAATTCTTCCAAATCATGAATATTAATACCATAATCAGCTAAACCTTCTTTAGCAATGTCATATATACCTAAATTCATCATATTGTTAACTAACAAACGACCAATTAAAAACTCCATTGAAAAATAATGAACTTGTTTTTGATAATTCGTTCTAGTTGCCATTTTTGTCATAGCCCAGTTAACTGATGCATAGTCTCTTACCATAGATTCCAATACCATAAATTTTTCTGTTATATGTGATTCTTCTACAGTACGACCGTATGATTCTATAATTCTTTTTGAAAACTCATATTTAAATTCTTCTTTTGTTTTAAACATAATATTCTCCTTACTTTGTTTTAGTCTTTAACGAGAATATCATACCTGAAAATGGCGCAATGTCAATAGAAATTGAATTTTCTTTACCATTCACTGACAATTTTTTAGACTTTATTGCACGTTTATTAACAATATTTTTACCTGTATAATAATCTGTATCACTATTAATAATTTCTTTATATGTACCTGCTATAGGAACTGGTAATTGATAGCCATGATGTTCATTACCAACAAAGTTCATAACACATACTAATACATCTTCACCTAAAGCATCATATCTAGCATATGCAAAGACACTTTGTTTCTTATCATCAACAACGAGCCATTCAAAACCTTCTGGTCCATAATCTCTTTCATATAAAGCTGGATGTTCTAATAAAACATGATTCAAATCTCTAAAATAACGATGGAATGAATCGTGTTGTGGATAAGTTAGGATATTCCATCCTAAAGCTTTCTTTTCGTCCCATTCTTTATATTCAGCTAATTCATTACCCATAAAGTTAAGTTTTTTACCAGGATGTGTCATCATATAAAGATATAAAGCTTTAACTTGGGCAAATTTTTGATCATTATTGCCCCACATTTTATCTAAAATAGTCCCTTTACTATGAACAACTTCATCATGTGAGAAAGGTAAAATATAATTTTCACCATAGAAATACATCATTGAGAAAGTCAATTTATTATGTGTATCATCATATTGGCGATAAACAGGATCCTTCTTGAAATAAGCTAAAGTATCATTCATCCAACCTAAATCCCACTTATAATCGAAACCTAATCCTCCATAATCAGGAGATCTTGTAACACCAGGATAATCAGAAGAATCTTCAGCAATCATCATAACAGAAGGGAAATATCCTTTCATATGATTATTCATACGTTTCATTAACTCTATAGCGCCATCATTAACACCGCGTTCTTTATTGCCACCCCAGTAAATTAAATTACTAATCGCATCAAAACGAATACCATCAATATGGTAATAATTACACCAGAAATGCACAGCAGACATAATAAAACTTCTTACTTCTGCTCTACCTAAATCAAAATAACTACTTCCCCATTCTGTATATCTTAGATTAATATCAGGATATTCATAAACAAAACCACCATCAAACTCTCTTAAACCATGGGCATCATTGACAAAGTGAGCAGGTACAAAATCCATAATGACACCAATATTATTCTTATGGCAAGCGGCAATAAAATGCATCAATTGTTTAGGATTCCCATAACGACTTGTAGCACTAAAATAACCAGTAGCTTGATAACCCCATGATCCATCAAATGGGAATTCATTTAGAGGCATTAATTCAATATGTGAAAAACCTTGTTCAACAACATAAGGAATGATTTCATCAATCATTTCTTCATAACTATAGAATTCTCCATCTTCCTCTTCTGTAAATTCTTTCTTAAGTTTCCATGATCCAATATTAGCCTCATAAATATTAAGAACCTTATCAAAATTCTTAGTACGTTTATTCATCCAACGTTTATCATTCCAACGATAACCATCCATTCTATAAACTTTAGAAGCAGTTCCAGGACGAAGTTCACTAAAGAAAGCATAAGGATCAGCACGTTCTACATAATCACCAGACTGGGTTTCAATACGGTATTTATACACAGCATATTGTCTTATTTTTGGAATAAATAAAGTATAAATACCACCATCATTATATTTCTCCATTACATGTTCTTCACCATTCCATTTATTGAAGTCACCAATAACTTGAACACTTTTCGCATTTGGAGCATAAACTGTAAACCTTACACCTTTTACGCCATCTTCTTCACCAATATGTGCGCCAAAAACTCGATATGCTTCAAGGCAATTTCCTTCATGAAATAGTTGAATTAAAAAATCATCTAATTTGGTCATAATAAAACCTCCTTTATATTTTTATTATACATGAATTCATATGAAAAATCATTAACAATTCATTTTTAGCATCAAAAAAAGCGAGTTACTCCTCGCCTTCATCTTTAATAAATTCAATAACATCATTTGGTGTACAATCAAGTGCAAAACATATCTTTTGTAAAGTAAGCATACTAATACTTCCACATTTACGAATTCGTTGCATTGTAGATTCATTAATATGATGATACTTCATTAATACATATTGAGATACTTGCTTTTCTTCCATTGTTTTCCATAATGGTTCATAGCTCAACATTTTGCACCACTTCTTTCAAATATATTATCTCTTATTTTTTACAATTTGCATATATTTAAAAAAGTAACTATACGTTGCAAACCCATTTACGTATACACAAAAAGTAGGTATGATTATACCTACTTTACGACTATTTCATTCACATCTTTGAATATAACTTGATAACTACCATCTTCTTGTCTTATTTTTTGAATTCTTTGACCACTCAAATATTCATCAACTGGTAATTTCACTTCAATATCATCATCCAACACCAATTTACATGTATCAATTGATGGAATTGATACATTTTCTACTTGATCATCTTCATCAATGCCAAGATCCTTCATCATGAGTTCACTTTCTTCTTGTGCCTGATAATCTTTTTCCAATACCTTACGAACAATTTCTAAAGGTTTTACTGGTTGATTTGTATCTACTTTTCCTTGTATCTCACTTTTCATTAAAGGTAATGCTTTGCCATCATTAACTTGATAAAGATCATCTAGTTTCTTAATAACTTTCGTCATTGTAGATATCTTTTGTTTATCCGTCAAAGCTTCTTCACCTTTAATCCACTGTGCATTTAAATAGAAATCCTTCTTTCCATCAATCGTATATTTCTTTTCGATAAGATAAAGTTTCTTATGTTCACAATTCATAATAATAGCTTCATCAACACTTGCTCCCTGAGTTGGTAAGACTTGTTGTTTAGTAATACGTACAACTCCATCTTCTACAACGCTCATATCAATGGTACGGTAATTCAATTTTAAAACTGCTATGACTTTTTCACCATCTTTGTAACAATCCACAAATAAAACATTACAATTTGGCATTTCTTCAATAACTGATCCTAAAGTAAACAATTTATCAGTAATATCACTTGCCTGTTTAATAAATTCCTCATCACTTTCGCACATTTTATCACATCTAAGCATAAGTTCATGTAAACTGCCAACCGTTAATTCTTTCATAGTTGGAGAGGTTAAAGCTTTTTCTACTTTTTTGCGATAATAATCAATATTTGTTTCATTCATATCAACAAATTCTTTAGAATGATAAATCTTACGATGTTCAAAATCCATCATATGCATTAGTATTTTAT
>JAJQGQ010000144.1 GCA_021200395.1 Erysipelotrichaceae bacterium | reverse complement strand
ATTATAACCAAAAATTCCATGATCAACTCTTTTGTGTAAATCTTCAATAATTTCAGGTGCGATTTCAAAATCCATATCTGCTACCCACATAGGCAATTCATTCTCTTTTACATCCCATTTTAATGAATTGGTATGAAAACGATTGGTTAGTTTATCAAAATCATACATAAGCTATCCTCCCACAACATTCATTATATTTTGTCTTATTTCTTTCAATCAATGTGGTTTGACTTATATCGACTTTATCTGCTTCATGAATATAATCACCAACGCTATCTACTACTATCTTACCAGAAATAGGATTCATAATACTATCAACATGACTACAAATATCAGCATCTATATTTTTACAGAACTCAAAAGCTAAAGTCGTATTAATAAGTTTACAATTTTCCATCTTTAATCCATCAATATAACAAAGGCCTTGTAAACTCTCTATGGTACAATTAACAAGTGTTAAATTCTTAGAATTCCATCCTAAATATTCACCAATAATAACAGAATCATAAACTGTCACATTTTCACAATTCCAAAAAGCATCCTTAGAATTCAACTGTGAATTTCTAATAATTATATTCTTACCACCATCAAAACAATAATTTCCACTCAAATATAATCCATCTACCTCTATATTTTCACTATTCATACCATAATAATCTCCTCTAGCATGAACATTATTCAAATGGATATTTTGACAATTCCAAAAAGTTTCTTCAGCATTAGGCATATCAACATTCGTTAAAGTAATATGAGTAGCTCTTCTAAATGTTTTAGGAGCTTCTATCATAGAATCTGATATATGAATATGATGGGTATACCAAATTCCTGATCTAGCTGTATCTAATAATGTTGTATGATTCACTTCTATGTTTTGACAATACCATAATGGATATTTCCATTTAAAAATACTATGATCAATTTCAATGTTTTTGCTTTCTTTCAAAGGCGATTCACCATCTGCAAAAATACCTCCAACTATTTTTAATCCATTACTTTGAAACAAAGCACGTTCACCTGTATAATATCCCTGTTTTAAAATATTCATTTCTACTCCTCCAATCTTATATGAATGATACTAGATTCCATTAATAAAACATCTAAATTATCAATATGTCCTATAGGTGTATATTGATATGATGTATTAAAATCTTTATAAAATATGACTAGACAATTATCTCCAAACAACATAACATCTCCAGCTTGAATTTGATTTATTGAAGCTGCATTATTTGGTAATGTTTCTTCTAAATATACATATTGTTCATTATTATTAAGTTGATGTAATGATAACTCTAATGGTAATAAGGCAACTAATGCTTGCGTTGTTTCATTATCATATAAAGTCATTGCAAAACTTTGATTTTCAATAATAATATTCATATTTTCATCATCCTGTTCTTCAATATTATTTATTTCTAGATTATCCTCTACTTCATTGTTACTCTGACAGCCTATTACAAATATCATACATAAACATAATAATAGTTTTTTCATGATTGTTCTTTCTTTAATTCATATAATAAATAATCTAAACAATCAATTTGTTTTTGCTTATCATGTAACTTATCTAATAATTCATATCTTTGTTTTTTTAATAAAAGCGTTTGTCTTTGATAATCATTAATCTTATCGCAGTCTATGATTTCGCATATACGCTCTTCATCACATCCTGCATCAACAAGATTATCTCTTAATTCATCTTCAGGTATATGACTCATATTCTTCACCTCATAAATATTATAAAACCAAAAAAGCCATTAAACAAATGCTTATATTTCATACTTTACTATGCTTTTTAAGTATGAAAAAACATCAACTATTGTTGATGTTAAATGATGATTCCATTACAATGATCTATTTCATGTTGAATAATTTGAGCTGTTAAATTCTCAAAAGTTTTAATTTTCTTATTAAAGAAGCAATCATAATATTCAACTTTAATTTTCTTATATCTTTTCGTTGGACGATAAATATCTCTTCCTAAACTTAAACATGCTTCCTTTGTATCATAAGGTTGGCCAAATGTTTTAATAATGACAGGATTCACCATTTCATGAACTTTTCCTTTATCATCTTTATAAATAATAATACGTTTATTTTCACCAATCATATTTGCTGCCATACCACCACAAATTAAAGTGTATTGTTCGAAAGTATCCTTTAAATCTGTAACAATATACATATCATCTTTTGTTGCTTCTACACCAATTCTTGATAATAAGAAGCGATCATTTTCTACTATTTTTCTTATCATATTCATTCCTCTTTTTTAAAGAATAACACATTTATTCTTACAAAAAAAGAGATATTTATCATATCTCCATTATTTCCCATAAAATTCATCATAAATTTTTAATGCTTTATCTAACACTTTAGCCCCATTCATAGTTCCATAATCACGCATATCAATAACTTCTACTGGAACTGTTCCATTAACAACTTTTTGGGCATCTTTTAAGACATATCTAACTTGAGGTCCTAATAATAACACATCAAACTCCCCTAAATGTGCAGCAATAGACTTTTCTCCAATAGCATTTACAGTAACGTCTATACCACGTTTATCAGCTTCAGCAGCCATCTTATTCATTAATAAACTAGTGCTCATTCCGCCAGCGCACGCTAACATAATTCTAATCATCTCTCAATTTCCTCCTTCATTAACCCAAGGAGTATTGTAACACATTCATATAGATTTGTTAATAAAAATTTCACAAATCAAAAAGAGTTGATTAATGCAACATTTTTTAACAATATATAAATATTATAGAACTATTTATCATAATAATTTTCACAAATAATATTTCTATAAAAATTATTTGAAAGTAAAAACAGAAAACGAGATTAATCAAAAAAATTATGTAAAATCTATGTAAAAAGGTGTAAAAAACATTATCGAATTAATAGGTCTATTTATAAAATAATTATAAAGTAGTTAATTATTGATAACAAGAAGCAAGCAATATAATATCGCTTGCTTCTTGTTTTTAAAGATAATATTTATTTGTCGTTTTGAAGATTATAGGGAGGGTAAGAATAAACTGAAATTATTATCTTTAATTATATTATCTACAATAAAAATGATACATATCACCTGATTGAATAAATACAGAAGGTATTTCTTCTCCTAAAGCATTATTTAAATATGTAAGCATATATTCCATACCTGGTTCCTCACCATTAAAATGTCCAGGCATGACCATTGCCTTGCTGATACCTAACATACCACTATCACGTACATATTCACTAAAAGTGAAATCAACACATTCAAGAGGAATAATCAAATCAATATGTTCACTATCAGCTGTGGTTATAAAATTATTATCTTCAGCCACACCAAAAACGTGAGCAGCCATCCATACTTTTTCTACTTTAGCATGAATGTCTCCCAACATTTTAATACCATTTAAATGATATTTTTCAACCATTAGTTTTCCTACATCTTCAGCTGTTGTTTCAGGAATATGGAAAATCATATTCAAAGAATTTCCATCCATCATATAAGCTTCCCAACCTAATTTTTTAGCTACACCATAAAAAATGCCATCAACATAACTATTACCCATAGGGATACCAGAATGAATATAATCATGATCTCTCCAGACAACTATTCCCGTTTCATCTAGAAGTTTCTTTTTCTTAGCAAAAGTTATATTATTTTGATTAATTAGCCAATCAGTTTTATCTCCATGATTCCAAAACAATGCTTCATGACAAATAATCAAATTGTATCCTGATTCATGGGCTTGACGGATAACATCAACTGTTGCCCAGCAAGTAGTCACAATTCCTGTACATTCTTTATTAGGATCACCATATAATATTTGATCTCTTGTAGTCGCATCATCAATTTTAACACCATTAACTTCACCTTTATGGTAAGCTTTCATTTTACTAATGACTTCACTTATTTTCATATTATTCACCACCCATCAATTGAACTAAGTCTGCTGTTAATCTTTCAGGTTCACCACGCCTAAAATTAGTACTTCTACCTTCATAGCATTTATCATATTCTGATTCTTCTACTAAATAACCTGCATCATCATTGGCATAGCCCCAAATAAAAGCATATTTTGAATGGCTAGCAGCTTTAATTTCTAATCCAAAACAAGAAAATAATTCTGCTGGTATCTGACAAATATCCAAATCGCCTAATCTAATAATTGAGCAAGTAAATTCGTTTTTAACATGAACTTCATTAACTTGCTGACGCATGAACGCTAAACCACATACTAGTAAGCGACGTTGATCTGGATCAGTCTCTCTTTCTAATTTCTTTTCATCGACCGCAATATCCGCTTTCATTTCATTGATAGTTGCTTCATCTTTATCGAATTCATCATGATATTGGTAAATATCTACTTTAACTTGAGTAAAACTGATTTCTTCTTCTGGGACTGTTGTATCATCTATTTGTTTTAATATAGCATTAGCAACACGTTCTACCTCAGCAATGCTAGATTCTTGTCGATATTGGCGATTACCCATATCTCCGCTAGCTCCTTGCATCATTAATGGAGAAACTCCCCATCTTTTTTCAATGCCACGACCTATATATCCAAAGATATCACCTGTAATTTCTGTACTATAAGGATCATTTACTGTAGCATGACATGATAAATTGACGCACCCAGCTATAATATTTCCTTCTTCATCTTTGAATTTTAATAACGTAACATTTTTATCAGCTATCTTATCTTTACCATTTCTATTACCATATACACCATCAATTTCCAATTTCTGAATATATGGTCTAACTTCTATAAAGCCTTCCGCATAACATTTATCTACAGCTTTTATGCATTGATTAAATAAAAATTCTCGATATCCTGGAACAACCTTAACTTCATCCATACCAAAAGTATTATGTTCAGAAATTTCTGGACCTGTATGTGTATGTGTTGCCCCTATTGTGATATTTTCGAATGGTACATGATATTTTTCTGATAATGCTTCCCTTATCTTTGTTGATAAATCTAAATCTACCATAATCAAGTCAAAGCTTGCCCAGATTATAGTAGTATCTTCAATTTGCATAACTAATACTTTGCATTCTAATTCATCATGTATTTTATTTGTTGGTTTATCACGGAATGCATTTCCCGTGACATAACAAGGTAAAAATTGATTTTTTGGTGTTATATATACACGTTGTGTCGCAACTTTCATGTTACCTCCTTTTGATATCCTTTTAATATTTCTTTATACTTATCCATTTTTTCAATATTTCCAACATTTTCATATTGAATAACTAAAAATGATGCTAATGCTTTTTTTGTTTGAATATCGTCTGTATCTGCAAATTCTTTTTCCATATCGTTAATATAATATCCATCTTTAAGAATAAATACATGATATAATTTTAAAGATTCAAGATATACTGTGTTGCTTTTAATCTTCTCCAGTTGTTTCAATATCCATTCGCATCGTTTTTTATTCTCTTTTTCAACATAATAAGTCATGCCCATATAAAGAATTTGTTCCTGATGCTTTTTATTCATATAAGTTGTACTCAACTTATCCATACATTCATCGACATATTTATTTGAGTTTACAGCCATTGCCACATCCAATCGCAGCATTAAATATTCATACCCCGAAAAAGAGATTTTACACCACCTTTTATTCATAATTTCAAAACATTTATCAAAATGTTTGTTTTCCATATTAGTGTAAACATCATTGATTGCTTTTCTTTTGAGTAATTGCGTTATAATAATACTTACAACAATTACCACCAATAAGGCTACTATGATTTTAAATCCATCCATATATAAAATCTCCTAATTCTTTCATACTCAATTATTCATCATCTTCGTCTTCATCAAATTGGTAAGTATTTACATAAACTATTGATTGTTTTAATTCTTCAATGGTTTGCATAATGTTTTCAACCGTAAACCATTCTTCACTCTTTAATACTAATTCAACTGCTAAAGGAGCATTAATACCTGTTATTAAATGAACTTTATCACTTAAATAAGGATAAAACTTTTGATTGACGCTCCCTGCCATAATATCAGTCATTATTATGACTGTATCATCTTCATCAAAAGTATCAAATAATGCTTTTACTTCTTTTTCTAAATCATAATCTAATGTTGTATATGCAGAAATAGCATACATATTATCTTCTTTAGCTGTTAAAAATTGAATTGTGCTTTTTAAACCATCAGCCATTTCATAATGTGATGCAAATATAAAACGTAACATATTTCCTCCTAATAATAGAATACTCCTCTATAAACAATTACAGAGGAGCATTATTTATTGTTAATTAAGCTAATATACCTGTTGCTGCTCCAATACAGCTAATAATCAAGATTCCTATAATAATATAAGTCATCTTTACACCTCTCTTTAAAAGAGCGTAAACAAGCCATGTTACTAAAGCTGGTAACATACAAGGGAAAATTGCATCTAAAACATCAGTTTGAACTGCTAAAGAAACATCTCCATAATTAAAAGTCAAACCAGTGTTAACAACAACAGTTGTAGGAATCATTGCTCCAACAACAAACAAGCCTAAAATAGAAGCAGCTTCAGTAAAGGCATTTAATTGTGCACCCATGTTAGAGATAAAATCAATACCTAATTTATAACCATAATTCCACCATGTAGTTCTCCAAACCCAAAATACTGCATATAATATTGTCCAAATAATTAAGCCAACAGGATTACCATTTTGCCCCATATAGCCAGCAAGTGATCCAAAAATTGTAGGTAACAATACCCAGAAAATTGAATCACCAACACCTGCTAAAGGGCCCATCAAGCCAACTTTTAAAGCTTGTACAGCCTCTAAAGCTTCAAGACTTTCTTTATCTTCCATAGCTAAACCTGCACTTAATAACAAGTTTGAGATATAAGGCTGTGTATTATAATATTTAAATTGATTTAATAATGACTTTTGATAATCGTCATCATCAGGATAAATTTTTCTTAAAGCTTTTGATTCAGCAAACATAGCTGATGCTCCTAATTGTGTTTCATAGTTAAATGTATTGACATTTAAACACCATCTTCTACCACAACGATTTAAATCTTTTTTAGTTAATACAGGTTGTCTTTCACTCATCTTCCCCTATACCTCCTTCTACTGCTACAGTATTAGCTGAAGCAACAATTCTCTTATAATATTCATAAGCTACGGCACATCCAACAATAGCTACTGGTAAAACACTTAAACCAACATAAGCAGCTAGAACAAAACCAATTGCAACAAAACCAAAATATTTCTTTGTAGGCATATAAGTAAGTAACATACCCATACCTATAACAGGCAACATATTACAAGCAATTGTTAAACCACCAGTAAACCATGCAGGCATTGAATTAACAATAAAGTTTGTTACAGTTTCACCAAATGATAAAACAATAAATGTTGGAAGGAAAGCAGATAAGAAGAACATAATTGGACATAAATAGAGTATATTTTCCATCTTACCAAATTCTTTTCTCTTACAATAATCTTCAGATTTACGAGCAACGAAACCATTTAATACTTTAACGATAACATCTAATTCAACACCTAAAGTTCCTGCAGCAACACCTACTGCTAAACCAACAGACATATCTTGGCCTGAAGAAATAGTAAGTGCTGTAGCAATAATAGCTGCCATACCATAGTTTGGTGCACTTGAACCACCTAAAGCAGCAACACCTAAAGACATCAATTGAATACTAGCACCAACAACCAAACCAGTCATTGGGTCCCCCATGATTAAACCTACAATTACTGCATATAACATATAATTCATAGTAAAAATCTGTGGACCATAGCTATCTACATATTGAATACCTGCAATAATTGCAATGACCAATATCAAAACAATATTCATAACTTTTTCTCCTCTCTTCTCATTTTATAATGAAATAAACTTACTTAATGGTTCCTCTTTATCAGTAGGAACATATTGCACTGTTATCTTGCATCCAGTTGCAGCAATTTGTCTAAAAATATCTTCATCAGATTTCTTCACAAATGCTCTTTTACTTACTTGAGTAGCTTCTTCACCATCTTCTGGTGTTTTTGAGCCACCAACAGTCAACTTATCAATTTTCTGACCCATTTGAATAAGATCTAACATTATTTGAGGATCATCACAAATTACAAAAACTCTTTCAGGATTGTATTTTCCTTTTTTAAAGTTTGTATAAGCAGTTTCTTTATTGATAATTGATAATGCACATCCTGCTGGTTTACCAAGTTTCATAGCATTTTTTAACATTGGTGTATTTGCAACCTTATCATCGATAACCATAACCCTATTAGCTCCAGTCCTTGGCGTCCATTGTGCCGCCACAATTCCATGTAATAAACGATTATCTAATCGTGCTGATACTATACTCATAATACCCTCCTTTCTTCCAATTTGTTTTAAGTCAATCATTGACTATATCTATTAGAAATACTTTATGTATTACTAATCATGCTTTTTTAATAACTTATTGATAGCATATGCAACACCATTCTGCTTGTTTGATAAAGTTATATAATCGGCCACATTTTTTGCATTGTCAGTACCATTTTCCATTGCAATTGCATATCCACAACATTGAAACATCGCTACATCACTATCACTATCTCCTATTGCGACAACATGTTCTTTAGAAATATTTAGTATATTCATCAACCATTTTAATGCAATCCCTTTATTTGTCATCTTGGAATAAGCTTCAACCGACAAAGTATTAGACTGTACAATTTCAATTTTACTGTAACTATCCTTTTCTCTTAGTGCTAATTCCACTTGATCATGTGTATCCAATAGTGTCCCTATTTTTTCTATGTTTTTACAATGATCTACTAGATATAAAGATAAAGGTATATCCAAGAATGGATGATTAAATAACAATGGATACGTACTTACCAAATTATCAGTTACATTCATATAGTTATGATACATATCATCATCGCAAGCAGCATAAACATATAATCCTGATTTTTCAAAATACTCTACCAAACGGATGGCTTCTTCATAATCCATGTATTCATGATAAATAATTTCATTTTTATTACGATCTTTTATGACAGCACCATTACTTCCAATAAAATAAGGAACTTCTATACTTTCCATAAAATCAAATTCATCATGTATATTTCTACCTGACACAGGAACAATTATCGTTCCTTGATTGTGGAGTTGTCTTATAGCTTTAATATTTTCTTCTGATACATGTGTATCTTCATCAAAGAAAGTTCCATCTAAATCTAAAGCCAATAAATCTACATCAATCATTTAAACATATCCTCCTCTGACACTGTAGTTTAATTATAAAGCAACGTTTCACTGATGTTTTTTGGAGCGAAACAGTTATTATTTATAATTATTTTTGGAGTTTTACTTCATTATTATGATAACGCATTTATTGTTTTTTGTAAACATTTTATTCTTTTTAAAATAAAAAAAATCGACAACCTGTCGATTACCCTTTTAATATTGTATGATGGTCTGCAGTTGAAATAGCAGTTAGTTCTTGATTGTTGATAACCTCTTCTAAATGTCTTTGTTTATATATAATATAAAGCAATTCAACTACAAACTGTTGAGTCATAACATTACGCATACCTGCTCCATAAATGCGATGTTCTAAAGGCCCTGGCGAATGAAACAATGGAATATCAGCAAATTCTTGTAACATAGTTGTTTTATATGCTGTTACTGTAATAATTTTACAGCCATTTTCTTTCGCTCTTTTAACAGGACCAATAATATCCACATTATCTCCTGACCAGCTAATAGCCACAAGTACATCTCCTTCTTTTAAAAAAACAGAACGAATTTCTGAATAATGAATATCTGTAACATCCTCGCATTCTCTACCAGCACGATTGAAAAAATAAGCAATCATTTGTGCCACATAACCAGATGTACCATGCCCCATAAAAACAAGATGATTAGCATCCTCAATATAATCAACTGCTTTTTCCAATAATGATCTATCATTAGCTAATAATGTTTGATTGGTTATTTCATTAATATCGTTTTGAAATTCCATCATTGGATCATGATTATCTGATTGCTCCTTATCTTTTAAAGGCAAAGCTGCAACAGCCATTTTAAATTCCGCAAAATTTGCATATCCCAACTTTTTTATAAAGCGCATTGTAGTGGCTTCTCCAATGCCACTATTGTTTGAAAATTGACGCAAGGTGAGTGTATAGATTTTATTAATATTATTTAGCGTATAGTCCGCTGCTTTTTTTTCTGATTTTGTTAGATTTTTATAATTGCTTTTTATCAGCAAATCTGTTGACATTTTCTTATTCATATGTTACCTCATTTCTGCTTAATTATAAACTAAAAATCGGCTTATGGCAAAAATAATTGTGTAATATCCAACATAATTAAATAATTTTTTATTTCTTTTCAAAGTTCCTTCTTCATATATACAACATCATCCATTGGATTATAATAATAGGCATCACATTCTTTAAATCCTAAATGATGATAAAGATGAATAGCTGAGGACAAAGGTGTAATAGTATCCAATACCATTTCTTTATAGCTATCTTGTTTTGCTAGTGTTAGTAACTCATTCACCAAAGATTGTCCAATACCTAAATGCCTATATTCTTTTAATACATATAACCTTTTCATTTCACATTGATACTCACTAAAACGATAATAAGCCACACAACCAACAATTTGATTATCAACTTTAGCTGCTAATATACGACCATGAGGATAAACATATTTTTCTTTTAAATCACTCAATTCTTTATCTAAATTTTGAAAAGATAAATCTCTATCAAGTTCTTTGGTATAAATGATGATTAATTCTTTAATATCTTCTAAATAATCACTACCATCAATAATATTAAATGTTTTCATAACGATCAATTTCTTTCTTTATCCATTCCATAATAATTCTAACTACAAAATCCTGTTGTTTTTGATTAAGTTCCACACCTTTTTCTATCTTATGCCACTTATATAAACATCCCCTACAGCAAGTTGCTGTAGCATGCTGAGCAATAAAAACAGGATGAGATTTCATTGGTGTTTGTTTACCATCATTGGATATATAAGCAGGTGCTAATCTTTGAGCAACAAAGTCTCTAGCATGACTTTCTATTGTATCTAATCCTTTATCATAACAATACTGAATATCTTTTTCTTTTAAATGAAAACTACTTCTAAATTTCGATTTAGATAAAGCATTTAATTTATAATCAATTAGTTTCTTTCCTTTTTCATTCATATGCATCACTAGCTATATTATAATATTAAAAATGGGATTAATCAATTAATCCCACTTGCTTAAATATTTTATGTTCATACTGCATTGCTATTTTTAAACATGGCGAATAAATCAGCATTGCTATAATAGTACCCTCTCTAACAGTCCATGTCTGATTGGTTAAAATACAAACTAATAAAACTAACACGATACATATCACATCAACACTTTGTCTAATTCTAGTGAATTCAATATTTGTGACATTAGACAATTCCTTACAGAATCCTTCTAACGCAAATGTAACAATATTAAGTTCCATCAATCCACCAACAAATATCGCCATTAACACATAAGCTAAAGCTAAACAAATGATTCTAACAATATATGAATTCATATCAAATACCAAGATTGTATATAATACAAAGTTCACAACATAACCAAATAGAAAACTAACGACCAACTGTAAGAAATTAGTAATTTTAAAATTCTTTCTTAAAATAATCAATTCTCCTAAAACACACAAACTATTAAACACAAATCCACAAGTTCCAGCTTGTATGCCTGTTATATTACTTGTTAGTTGAGCAACAGCATCCCATGCGCCTACACCAACTGCTGCTTTCATTGATAATGCACAAGCTGCCCCATTACAAGCAACCAAAATAAGCATCGCAATTAATTGTTTATAATTTTTCATTTCATAACCTCTCTTTAATTAGGTTATATTTATATCATATTTGTTTAACATTGTCTCTAATTTACAATTTAAGAAAATTAACTATCACTTCTAATAGCCCAACGCATCTTTGCCGATTTAGCACGAGGATTCGTGTAGCATTCTTCTTTTGAAGCACGTATCACTTTACGTGATACATCACTATAAATACCAACATTCTTCATTTCTTTAAAAGCTTTCTTTACAATACGATCTTCACCAGAATGAAATGTTAATATAACAACCTTTCCATTTGGTTTTAGGACAAATGGTAGTTTATCCATAAGTTGTTCTAATGCATCAAATTCTTTATTGACTTCAATACGTAATGCCTGAAAGACTCTCGCACATGATTTTTTAACATCATCTTTTGATTGTTTTGATAGTGTTTTTTCAATGATTTTTGCTAGTTGAGTTGTAGTTGTGATAGTCGATGATTTGTTATAGGAATAGATGTTTCGAGCTATTTCTTTAGCATATGGTTCATCTGCATTTTCTATGAGCATGGTTTCGATTTCATCTATGGATAGTTGTTGTAATAGTTGTGATGCAGATATACCACTATTAGGATTTAATCTTAGATCTAATGGTCCTTCTTTTTTATAAGAGAAACCACGCTGTGGATTATCAATCTGCATAGATGAAACACCTAAATCCGCTAAAACAAAATCAAATAATCCTACTTCATTTGATACTTTATCAATATCTTTAAAATTACAATGCATTATACTTAAATAATCCTCATTATAACCTTTATCACTTAATCTTTGTTTTGTCTTTTCACTTTCAATAGGATCAATATCCAATGCATACAAATGTCCTGTATAATTAAGTTTTTCCAACATCTTTAATGTATGACCACCATAACCTAATGTACAATCCAATCCTATTTGTCCTTCTTGTATATCAAAAAAATCTAATATTTCATTTACCATAATAGGAATATGCATACCAACTGGTGTACTTCCTTTACTAATAACTTTATTGATTGTTTCAGGATATTTATCAGGATTTAATTCTTTATATTTTTCATCATATTTCTTAGGATATTTTCCTTTATAACGTTTTCTTCTTTTATGTTCCATTGTCTTCACCGTCACTATTATATCAAAAATATTATACGTAATCACTAAAATTTTAGTATAACAAAACACGTAAAAATACGTATAATTATATATTGACATACGTGTTACAGTTTAGCTGTGATAAGGAGGACCTATTATATGCCAATGAGTTCTAGAGAAATGTTAAAATTTCTCGTCAAAAATGGATTTGTCAAAGTCAGCAAACGTGGTTCACATTTAAAGATGTATAATTCCACAACCAATAGGACAATATTTATCCCTATGCATAACGAAGATTTACCTAAAGGAAGCTAGGCTTAAAAAATAAGTCTCTTCCTTTTACAACATTATTAAGGAGGTTTATAAAATGTTAAAAAAATTAATTTATCCTGCTGTTTTTTTGCAAGAAGATGATGGTATTACCATTACTTTTCCTGATTTACCAGGTTGTATTAGCTGTGCTAATACATTTGAAGAAGCTTTTGATATGGGTAAGGAAGCAATGGAACTTTACTTAGAAGATTATGTTAATGATATGTTTAAATCTGCTCCTACACCTTCTAAACTCAAAGATATTCGTTTAGAAAAGAATGAATGTATCGCATTGATTGAATTAAATGTTGATGATTACTTGAAAACACTTGATAATACGGCTGTAAAAAAAACTCTTACTATTCCTGCCTGGCTTAACAAAGCAGCATTAGAGAGGCAATTAAATTTCTCTCAAGTTTTAAAAGAAGCTTTAATTGAAAGGCTAAGCTAGGATGCTCAAAATGAGCATCCTAGCTTTTATTAACAAAATTATAATAAATTTCTACATAATCATCTGATATATATGGAAATATTAGGTTATTTAATACTTGAGATAAATCCACATAAGGTATTTCATTATTAGAATAAGGGGTATTATCCTGTAACCAGACTGCACAAGTATTAATAATTAGATAAGCAATTGATGGAATAGATTGTTCATTCATATAATCATTTAAGACTTTTTCTTCTTTTAATGTATTTAAGATCATTACATAATAATCATATAAATCTTTTTGAAATTTTATGTTATTATTTGCCAAAGTTTTAGAATCTAATGATATTAAATGAATATTTTTA
>JAJQGQ010000320.1 GCA_021200395.1 Erysipelotrichaceae bacterium | reverse complement strand
GTATTAAAGATACATATTGGTTATGAATCTTAACACGATCAATTTCATAAATGTTTTTATAATTGAAATCCATAATGATTTTCATTCGTTTTAAAGCTGATTCTGATAAACCAATACCTTGATCGATATTTGAATTATTAATAACATCAAAAATAAAATAATTCACTATTGTGCCATTATTAATAGCACGAAATTGATAATCATCTATTGCATTTAGTTTTTGCATCAAATCAAACACTTGATTTTCATCGATAATATGAAGACGCAACGCGTCTTCAATATCTCGAGCTAAGTAAGCAATCTTATCAGCCATCTTAACAACGCATCCTTCATAAGTCCATGGATTATATTCACCAGCATACTGATAATTATTAAGATCAATATATTCATCTCTTTTTTGAATATAACGCTGATTCATTTCTCCACAATGAGAAATAATTCCATCTCTAACTGCATATGTAAGATCGAGATTATGCCAATGATGATTATCATCTTCTAATAATTCAATACTATCAACAAAATGTAAACTATTCTTTTCGTGCCAAAACTTTTCCAAACCATGTTTCATAGAAATATCAGTCAAAATATGTTCACCACCATGGCCAAAAGGTGCATGACCTAAATCATGTCCAGCAGCAATGGCTTTCGTTAATTCCGTATTCAAACCTAATTCCAAAGCTATAGTATAAGAAACTGATTCAACAAGATTAACATGTTCAATACGTGTACAAACATGATCATCATTAACAGCAAAAAATACTTGTGTTTTATGTTTTAAACGACGATAGGCCTGAGAAAAAATAATACGTGTGTAATCTCGCGCAAAATCACTACGTAAGTCATTTTGACGATCATATAATTGATGATTTCTCTTAGTTGCTTTTATATAATCACTATTATGATTATCCATAGCAACCTTCTCAAACTTTTTCATTTCATCACCTCTTTAAGTATGTTATAATATTTGCGAGGTGATTGCAATGGATAAAGGCTTATTTTTAGCACAATTATCTGCTTTGGTTGAAGATGAAAATAATATTATAGCAAACCTTGCGAATATCTCTGCTTTATTAAATGAAGCAATAGAGGATATTAATTGGGTTGGCTTTTACTTAAAAGAAAATGAGCAATTGGTTTTAGGCCCATTTCAAGGAAAAGTAGCATGTTTTCGTATTGATATGGGAAAAGGTGTTTGTGGTACAGCAGCTTTAAAACATGAAACTATAGTTGTAAGTGATGTGCATCAATTTGCAGGTCATATTGCATGTGATAGTGAAAGTTTAAGTGAAATTGTTGTACCTATTATAATTAATGATAAAGTAGTTGGAGTTTTAGATATTGATTCTCCACATTATAATCGTTTTACAAATAAAGATAAAAAAATATTAGAAGAAGTTGTCAGAATTATTGAAGAAGACGTATTTAAAAAGGTATGTGAATAACATACCTTTTACTTTCTCACCATATTTTTTTCTCATTCAATCTTCGTCATATTATTCAACTTAAATACAAATAATAACAATGTATTTAAATAAAATTTTAATAATTAAATTATTGAATTATGGTACTTTTATTATCAAGATAATTTCTAATTCTAACATAATCAACACCATTTACTGTCCCATCATTACTAGCATCTGACGCCAAATATTGAGCTGTAGTTAGAGAATATTTTTTGTCAATATAATTTCTGAGAAAAACATAATCTACTCCACTTATTTGCCCATCCCCATTGACATCGCCACGTACAACAAATGTATAAGTGTTTGTAATATTGTTTGTTTTTAAAGTCATAGTCATACCTGTACTTATTGTACCTGTGGTAATAGAGGAAGAACTTGTATTTTTAATTGTTACTGTGGTATCAGAAGAAGCTTTACTGACTGAAGATATGACAGACTGTACTGAAGCTCCTAGAGGAACACCTGTTAAATAACTATTACTATTAACAAATCCCATATTAGTAATAATTTGAGCATTAGTTATAGTGCTTGTTGTAGTACCACTAATATTACTAGAACTATTACCAATAAAGATGTTTTCTATCATATAATTATAATCTAAAGTTGTGTCCGCTGCAGAAGTTGTAGCTGAAGAAGTACATTGCCACATAGAATAAGAGCCTGTATAAGTACATTCATCATTGAATTGTGCAACCCATTTAATAACATCATCAAAATAAGAATCAGTTAAATATGTTGTCCACCAATATTTATTAGCATATATACCTGTAGTATAACCAGCATCTTCTAAAACAGTGCAGAAAGCTTGAGCAATAGCTGCCTTAGTAGAAGCATTACATGTACCTAAAGTACCTGAATTTTCCATATCAAAAAAAACTGGTAAAGATAGTGTGGCACCCCATTCATTGACAGCTTGTTCCACAAGTCTTAAAGCATGTTCTCCCTCACTTTTACCTTTGGCAACAGTATCAGCATATGAATAAAGATAAACACCAAAAGGAATATTATATTCAACACATGATTTCACATATGTTTCGAAGTTAGCATCATCTTGACTTATGTAATCTGATCCATAACCACATCTTAAAATGACAAAATTCACTTCTGTAGCTAATTGTTCAAAATCAATAGTACCATTATGATATGATATATCAACACCAACAGCAATTGTATTTTCTGGTGCATCTGGGACATTATCAATTGCATATACGCATGTTGGTAATAGTATTAAGCATGTCAATAAAGCAATAATTATTTTCTTTTCAAAATTCCTTATTATAT
>JAJQGQ010000267.1 GCA_021200395.1 Erysipelotrichaceae bacterium | reverse complement strand
CAATAAAACAACATGTGCATCACATAGATTTTGTTTTACCATATCTTTAGCATCATAATCCATCATTCTGCCAGTTGCTGTAATAAATAAAACAATATCGTCTTCCTTAAATTTAAAATTTTGATCAAAATGATGATAATCTATAACTTCTTTACCAAAAGAAATCATATCAGTTTGAAAATCAACAGCTAAACCTGTAGGAAATAAACCACCTTCAATAATAATACGATCATTTTCAAAAATAAGATCACATAACTCATCGATCATCTTCATAAACTCTGGCTTTGTTGATTTAATTTCTAAATCATTCAAATATTTATTCCAATCAGCCATAATCATTCTTGATTGAATTTGATCTAATCGCAATTGTTGATCCATCAATAATTGGGCCTTAAAAGCATCAAAATCATCATAACCAAGATGTTTACAAAAATCCAATACTTCATCCATACTAACATTTCCATCATGCATAAAGTCATCTAATGATAAACTACAAATATTTTTGTAATTTTTCACAATATAATTTCCTATACGATACATATGATCATCAATGAGACAACCATTTAAATACTTTAATATTCTTGAAATAATGAGTTCCATAAGTCTTCCTCCTATATCTATTGTACATTATTTTTTTGAAAATGAAAATTGTTAATCGCATTCTTTTATCAATATGTTACAATAAACATATGGAGGATATACTATGTTTAAGATTTCTAACTTTACCAATAATGATGATATTAAAATTATTAATGAATTAGGACCTTTTCAGGTCATTGAATATCAAAGAGATTTATCTGTTTCACCTGATGATGCTATTATGTCTTACTATTGTCAGGCTATGAATATTAGAAAAAGACAATTACTATGCGATTTATCAAAAGCTAATATTACAATTCAAGCTGGTGCCATGCAATGGATGGCTGGTCACGTTAAGGCAACGACTGGTATTAAAGGTGCTGGTGATTTGTTATCTAAAGCAGTTAGAGGAAAAGTAACGAATGAGTCAGCGATTAAACCAGAATATACTGGTAATGGAATACTTGTATTGGAGCCAACTTATAAGCATATTATTTTATTGGATTTAGATGAGTGGAAGCATTCTATTGTTTTAGAAGATGGATTATTTTTAGCATGTGAATCTTCTTTAAAGCATAAGCTTGTCGTTAGAGATAATTTTTCTAGTGCTGTAGCTGGAGAAGAAGGTTTATTTAATTTAGGGATTACTGGTAGTGGTGTTGTGGCTTTAGAGAGTTATTGCCCATATGAAGAATTGATTGTGGTAACATTGGAAGATGATGTTTTAAAGGTTGATGGACATTTTGCGATTGCCTGGAGTGGCACTTTAGATTTTACTGTAGAAAGATCGGGTAAGACTTTGGTTGGTAGTGCTGTAAGTGGTGAAGGATTAGTGAATACATATAGAGGTAGTGGAAAAGTCTTATTAGCACCTGTTTTATCAGAGGTTAAACCACCCAAAGAAATGAAAGAAGAGGTTGTTGAATGAAAGATCTATATTTGATGCGTCATGGTCAAACATTATTTAATGTTTTGAAAAAGATACAAGGATGGTGTGATTCTCCTTTAACAGAAGATGGCAAAAAGCAAGCATTAGTAGCTAAAGAATTACTCAAGGATATACCCTTTGATCATTATTATTGTTCTACTGCAGAAAGAAGCTGTGATACATTAGAATTAATAACAGATAAGCCTTATATCAGGGTTAAAGGTTTAAAGGAAAGATATTTTTCTGTTTTTGAAGGAGAAAATGAGAGTCTTAATCCTTCATTAGATCAATATGATCAATTTTTCCCATTAGTTGGTGGAGAAACAAATAAAGATGTTGAAACACGTATGGTGACAACTTTAACAAATATTATGAATAAAGAAGATCATCAATGTGTACTTGCAGTTTCTCATGCAGGAGCATGTATAGCTTTTTTAGGAGCTTGGTATGATGCTAATGCACTTATGAATGAATATGGTGGTTTTCCTAATTGTAGTATTTTACATTTTCAATATGATAAGAATCAATTTATCTTTAAGGATGTGATGATTCCTGAAATATGAAGCAATTACTAAATGACGTCCATAATAAATTAAGACAAGAAAAACTTGTGATATTTGTTGGAGCAGGTATATCAAAGAATTCTCATGTACCTACATAGGGTCAAATTGTAAGAGTTTATGCCAAAAAACTTAATTATCAAAAGCAAATATTATCAACTGATGATTATCTTAAGATTCCTCAATATTTTTATAGTTATGATAAATCTTATCAGCATCAAGATTATTATAGTATCTTACAAGATGCTTTTAAGCATAACTTTAAACCTAATATATTGAATGATCTTATAGTTTCTTTTCATCCTGAACATATTATTACTACAAATTATGATCATTTATTAGATAATTATCATTATGAAGTCATCAAAAATGATAGTGATTTATTAAAAGCATCTTCTTCTCATTACTTAATCAAGATGCATGGTGATATTGATGATATTACTCAAATTATATTTAAAGAAGATGATTATTTAAGCTATTCTCAAACCCATAGTATTATGGAACTCTTTATCAAATCATTATTGATTGACCATACCTTCTTATTTGTCGGTTACTCTTTAAATGATTATAACTTAAAAACATTTCTCAGTTGGATTGACTACCTAGGCAAACAAAATAACGTTAAGGATAATATGCATCCAAACTACTTAATAACTACAGATATACTCCCTCATCAAGATTATCTTAATAG
>JAJQGQ010000036.1 GCA_021200395.1 Erysipelotrichaceae bacterium | reverse complement strand
CATTATTAATGAACTAAGATATTTACATTTAAGCGAAAAGTTGTTAAAATATTAATAGTTAATAATTTAACAGAAAAGGAGAAAAAAAAGAACATGAGAACTATTTTATTAGTATGTGCTGCTGGTATGTCTACAAGTTTACTAGTAACTAAAATGGAAAAAGCTGCTGAAGAAAAAGGAATTGAAGCAAAAATCTTTGCATTACCTTTTACTGATGCACCAAGAGTATTAGAAGAAGTTGATTGTATTTTACTTGGCCCACAAGTAAGATTCCAAAAAGCTGAAATTGAAAAATTAGCTCAAAGCAGAAAAGCTGGTCCTATCCCTGTTGATGTCATTGACATGAGAGAATATGGAACTATGAACGGTAAAGCTGTTCTTGAAAAAGCTTTAAAAATGTTAGGTGATATGTAGTATCTATGAAATTGCACAATGTTTATAAACATTGTGCTTTTTTTGATTAAATGCCTGATTATATATCATTATGATAAGATCATTTTCTGATTCAGAAAAAAAGGCTTAAGTTATTGTTTACATTTGCACAAAAAGTTGGTAAAATAAGTATAGTTAAATTAATAAGAAAAGGAGTAACAAAAATATGAGAACTATTTTATTAGTATGTTCTGCAGGTATGTCAACAAGCTTACTTGTAACTAAAATGGAACAAGCTGCAAAAGATGAAGGTGTTGAATGCAAGATTTTCGCTTTACCTTTCTCTGATGCACCAAGAGTATTAGAAGAAGTTGATTGTATTTTACTTGGCCCACAAGTAAGATTCCAAAAAGCTGAAATTGAAAAATTAGCAGCTGGTAGAAAAGCTGGACCTATCCCTGTAGACGTAATCGATATGAGAGATTATGGAACTATGAATGGTGAAAAAGTTTTCCATACTGCATTAAAGTTATTAGGTGACGAATAATTCATCTAGAAAGGAGCAATTGCTCCTTTTTTTCTTTCATTTTTATGCAAGCTTTGCTATAATAGGAAAAAAATAAGTGGGGGTTAAAAATGGAAAGAGCAATTATTACAGTTGTCGGTAAAGATCAGGTAGGTATTATTGCAAAAGTATGTACTTATCTTGCTGATAATAAAATAAATATATTAGATATATCACAAACAATTTTACAAGGTTATTTTAATATGATGATGATTGTTGATGTTCAAAATGTTTCATCACAGTTTTCTTTGATTGCTGATGAATTGGAATCTTTAGGCAATGATATTGGTGTAACTATTAAACTACAACATGAAGAGATTTTTGATATGATGCATAGAATTTAGGAGGAACTGAAATGATTAATAGTTATGAAGTTGCTCAAACGAATAAGATGATTGAACAAGAAAATTTAGATGTTAGAACTATTACTATTGGTATCAATTTATTAGATTGTATTGATTCGAATGTTGATATTTTATGTCAAAATATTTATGATAAGATTACAAGAATTGCTAAGGATTTGGTAAAAACAGGTGAGAATATCGAAAAGAAATATGGTATACCTATTGTGAATAAACGTATCTCTGTTACACCTATTAGTTTGGTGGGTGCTAGCAGTTGCCATAGTAAAGAAGATTTCGTCAAGATTGCTAAGATATTAGATAAATGTGCTCATGAGATTGGGGTTAATTTTATTGGTGGTTATAGTGCTATTGTTTCAAAGGGTATGACACCTGCAGAAAGATTATTGATAGAATCTATTCCTTTAGCAATGAAGGAAACAGAGCTCGTTTGTAGTAGTGTTAATGTTGGTTCAACAAAAACAGGTATTAATATGGACGCTGTTAAACTTGTTGGTGAAACAATTCAATTAACAGCCCAAATGACAGCAGATCAAGATTCAATTGGCTGCGCTAAGTTTGTTGTATTCTGTAATGCACCTGATGATAATCCATTTATGGCTGGAGCTTTCCATGGTGTGAGTGAGGCCGATGCCATTATTAATGTTGGTGTTAGTGGTCCTGGAGTAGTAAGAAATGCTATTAAAGAAGCTAAAGGCAAGGATTTTGGAGAATTATGCGAAATCATAAAAAAGACAGCCTTTAAAATTACTCGTGTTGGTCAGCTCGTTGCTTTAGAAGCTAGTGAAGCACTAAATATTCCTTTTGGTATTGTAGATTTATCTTTAGCACCAACACCTGCTGTAGGTGATAGTATTGCTGATTGTCTTCAGGAGATGGGATTAGAAAGAGTAGGGGCACCTGGAACAACAGCTGCTTTAGCTATCCTTAATGATCAAGTCAAAAAAGGAGGCGTTATGGCCTCATCTTATGTTGGTGGCTTATCAGGAGCTTTTATTCCAGTTAGTGAAGATCAAGGTATGATTGATGCAGTTTTAGCTGGTTCATTGACTTTAGAAAAATTAGAGGCTATGACATGTGTTTGTTCAGTAGGCTTAGATATGATAGCCATACCTGGAAAAACAAGTGCAAAGACAATTTCAGGTATTATTGCAGATGAAATGGCCATTGGTATGATTAATCAAAAAACAACTGCTGTGCGTATTATACCTGTTATTGGAAAAGATGTAGGTGATACTGTAGAGTTTGGTGGCCTTTTAGGATATGCACCTATTATGAGTGTTAATGAGTTTTCATGTGATGAATTTATTGATCGTGGTGGACGTATTCCTGCCCCAATCCACAGTTTTAAAAATTAGAAAGAAGGATTGAAATGTTAAAAGATTTAATCATTTATCATGATTTATCAAAAGATCAAGATATTTTAGATTGTTTAGATTTTGTAGAAAATAATAGTATGGATGAAGCTTCATTTGTTTCAAAAATGCTCGTTTTATCAGAACGCTATGATTTACATGGTCATTTGTTTCAAAGTTTATTAACTTATTTATTAGCCTGGCACGAAAATGTCTTTACTTTATCCTTAGAAAGAAAAATGAGTATCAATGAACACTTAAAACAAGTCATTATCCATGATTTAGAAACAATCTATAACCTTTATCATTATGATTTTTCTACGCTTTCTACTTTATATAGAGATTTATTTATGGATTATCCTCATAGTAAACCTATTATTAATCAGGAAATCTATCATTTGTTATCAGATCTTCAAACTTCTCTAGCAAATGCGACTTCTGTTGAAGATTTTTATAATGTATTGTATCAACATTATAATCAATATGGTGTTGGTAAATATGGATTAAATAAAGCTTTTAGATATCATGAAAATGAAATTATACCGATTGATCATATTGGTAATAATACATTAGATCAATTAATTGGAGGAGAAAGTCAAAAAGAACGTTTACGTGCAAATACAGAAGCTTTTCTTCAAGGTAAAAAAGCCAATAATGTTTTGTTATATGGTGATAGTGGAACTGGTAAATCTACAAGTATTAAAGCTTTATTAAATGAATATTATAAAGATGGTTTAAGAATGGTAGAAGTATATAAACATCAATTCATTGCTTTACCACAAATCATTAATGAATTACAAAATAGAAATTATCGCTTTATCATTTTTATGGATGATTTATCGTTTGAAGAATTTGAAGTTGAATACAAATATCTAAAAGCAGTTATTGAAGGTGGTTTGGAAAAGAAACCAGAAAATGTTTTAATTTATGCAACAAGTAATCGAAGACATCTCATTAAAGAGACTTGGAACGATCGTGCTCATGATGAAGAGATCAACAATAATGATGCAAAACAAGAAAAACTATCATTGGTATCACGTTTTGGAGTCAAGATTATGTATATTCATCCCGACAAGCAGCATTATCTAGATATTGTTGATGGTTTAGCCGATAGTTATGGTCTTCAAATGGATAAAGAAAAACTTCATGCTTTAGCAATGGAATGGGAAATTAGAAATGGAGGATTCTCAGGACGTAATGCAAAACAATTTTTGCATACCTTACTTGGAACTAAATAATGGAAAAATTTAAAATCGAAGATTATCCTATCATTCAGCCATACTTAGACATTGCTGATTATGAAGGATATAATTCTAATATTGTAACTATGCTTATGTGGAATCATGAATATCATATTGAATATGAAATTCATGACCATTATATGATTATGTTACATAATTATAAAGGTTTACAATATTGGGCTATGCCATTTACAAGTCAAGAATATTATCAAGAAGCTATTGATTATATGATTCAATATAGTCATAATCATAATTTTGAATTTATGATTGATTGTGCTATTGAAGATTTTGTTGATAAAATCAAGCCAATCTATAATGATAAACTTCTCTATCTACATACCCCATATAATGATGATTACATATATGATCGTCAAATGCATGAAAAGTTAACAGGTAAAAAGATGCAAAAAAGACGTAATCATTTTAACGCTTTTAAGCGTGAATATAGTGATTATGTTTATCGTGATTTGGATCCATCCAAAGATTTCGACGCGATTCTTACATGTTTAGATAGATGGGAAAATGATAAAGATAAAATGAGTGAATCAATGACGAGCGAAGTAAGAGGTATTATGACACTTTTATCTTATCATGATGTTATCGATTTTGAAATAGGAGGCATTTTCATTGATGATCATTTAGAAGCTTTTATTATTGCTTCTAAATTGAATCATTCTACTATTCAAATTCATGTCGAAAAAGCTAATAAAGATATTAGAGGCTTGTATCCAGCTATATTAAAAGAATTATTAGAACATCATTTTTCTGGATATCAATATATTAATAGAGAAGAAGACATGGGATTAGAAAATCTTCGAAAATCCAAATTAGCTTTACATCCTATTAAAATGATTCATAAATATCGCATTTATGAAAGAAGTATAACAATCACTCAAGCTAGTGATGAAGATACTACTCATATCAAAGAACTATGGCAAACATGTTTTAAAGATGAAGACGAAAATTCTACAGAATTTTATTTTGATAATCACTATGATTGTCATCATACCTACGTTTTAAAACATCACGATGATTTATTAACTGCTTTACAAATTGTTCCTATGGATATAATGCACAATCAGATGGTTCAACATTGTTATTTTATATTAGGGGTATGTACACATCCTTATGTACAAGGACAAGGGCTTATGAAAGAACTTATGAATCATGTACTATCTCTATATCAGAATTATCCTATTTACCTACAGGCTTATAATCCAGATATATACAGGTCATTTGGTTTTCATTATTCACATTATCTTCAACTTATTGATACTATACCGCATTATGATAGTGATGAATTCATTATCAGCAAGGATTATCATTTATTAAAAAAATATTATGATTTATATACAAATCATTTTAACGATTATCGTATACGTGATGAAAAATACTTTGAATTACTAGTAAAAAGATGTGAAGCATTTGGTGAAGAAGTCATTATTTTTGAAAATTTAGGATATATGATTTATCATATTGAAGAAGATAGTGTAATTATTAGTGAAATTATATATCTTAATAATAAAACTTTAGAAAAAATGTTATCTTATTTCAATAATAAACATGTTATAGTTTATACTGATTTTCAAATTCATATTGATGGTCATAGTCAAAATTATATTGAAATGATGTCTAATCAACAAAAGGATGATATTCTTGATAAAGAACGTTTTATGAATGAAATATATTGACTTCACTATGAATATTTAATAAAATATGCTCGTAATGATAATGTTTTCTTAAAAGGGGGATGACCATGTTAGACGAAATCCATGAAGAATGTGGCGTTTTTGGTATCATTGGACATAAACATGCAGCCAACATGTGTTATTATGGTTTACATTGTTTACAGCATCGTGGACAAGAAGCCGCTGGAATTTTAACAACTAATGGTGAACGTATGTTTATTCATAAAGGTGAAGGTTTGGTTACTGAAGTTTTTAATAATGATAAATTAAATTTATTAGAAGGTGAAGCTGCTATTGGACATGTGCGTTATTCAACTGCTGGTGGTGGCGGTATTTTAAATGTTCAACCTTTTTTATTTAAAACCATGAAAGGTTCTATGGGAATTTGTCATAATGGAAATCTTGTCAATGCAAATGTACTAAAAAAAGAATTAGAAGAAAAGGGGAGTATATTTTCTTCATCATCTGATACAGAAGTATTAGGACATCTTATGAACCGTTCAAAAGGCAGAATGATTGATCGTATATGTACATCGTTAGATAGATTGGATGGCGCATTTGCTTTTCTCATTTTGATTGAAGATCGCTTATATGCAGCTAGAGATCGTTATGGACTTCGACCTTTATCTATTGGTATCATGAATGATGGAGCATATGTGTTTGCTTCAGAAACATGTGCTTTAGATATTGTAGGGGCGAAATTTTTAAGAGATGTCGAACCTGGTGAAATCATTCGCATTAAAGATGGACAAATGTTATCAATGAAGTATACAAGTAAAAATGTTACTAATAAAATTTGTGCTATGGAATATATCTATTTTTCTAGACCTGATAGCAATATTGATGGTATCAATGTTCATTCATCAAGAAAATTAGCAGGTAAGGTTCTTTATCAAGAAAATCCAATTGAAGCCGATGTCGTCATTGGTGTTCCTGATTCTTCTATTTCAGCCGCAATTGGATATGCTGAAGAATCTGGCATACCTTATGAAATGGGACTTATCAAAAATAAATATGTAGGTAGAACATTTATTCAACCTACACAAGAAATGCGTGAACAAGGTGTACGTATGAAATTGTCAGCAGTTTCATCAATTGTTAAGGATAAACGTGTTGTCATGATTGATGATTCAATTGTTAGAGGTACAACATCCAAAAGGATTGTCCGCTTGCTTAAGGAAGCTGGAGCTAAAGAAGTTCATGTTCGTATTGCTTCGCCAGCAATTCGTTTTCCATGTTTTTATGGTGTTGATACTTCAACTTTAGAAGAACTCATTTCACATCATTTAAATGTCGATGAATTATGTCAATATATTGAAGCTGATTCTTTAGTCTTTATAAGTGAAAAAGGTTTGGAACAATCTATTCATGCATGTAAAGAATCTTGTGGATTGTGTTTATCATGTTTTAATGGAAATTATGTAACGCCATTATATGATTCATTTGATCGTGCTAATAAAGAGGGTAAATAAATAAAGAGAAGAAATATGGTCATTCATTTTCTTCTCTTTTTGAATTTTTATATATATTTAACTTCGCAAAATATATATTATGTAAATTTTATAATAGTCTTTGTAACGTTGCATATAACACAATAACACCAAGAACTACAGCAAGTACCATGAGATATACATACATATTAGCATGCTTTTTTTGATAATTATGATAAACAGCTAAAAAAGCACTAACATATAATAATTCTGCAATAACAAAATATATGATTAATGGTATCACACTATATGTTATAGATAAGCCAAAAATAAATAACAAGCTACCAATAAGCATACCTGCCAAAGACATAATAATGACATTTCTTATTTTGTCATCCATTAAATAATCACATCCAATAATGATTCCCCTATACCAGGATTTTCAACTTCAAAATTATCAGCAATCGTTGCCCCCATAACTGCATAACTCTTTAGTAAACCTAAGTCATGTGGATTTTCTAATGATTTGCTATAAATAATCAATGGTACATTTTCTCTAGTATGATCAGTTCCTTTATATGTTGGATCATTTCCATGATCAGCAGTAATCATCAATAAATCATCTTCATGAAGTTGTTCTAATAAAGCTGTTAATTGTGAATCAAATTCTTCAATAGCTTTACCATATCCTTCAGGATTACGACGATGACCATACACTGCATCAAAATCAACCAGATTAATAAATGCTAGTCCAGTAAAATCTTCCTTTGCAATCTCGGTTGTTTTCACCATACCATCATAATTTGAAACTGTTTTCACCTTACGAGTAATCCCTTCATCAACAAAAATATCAGGTATTTTACCAACGCCTATGACATCATATCCATTTTCTTTCAAACTATCTAAAACAGTTTTCCCAAAAGGTTCTAAAGCCAAATCATGACGATTTGCAGTACGAGTAAATGCTCCCTTTTTTGTACCTACATAAGGTCTTGCAATAACACGGCCAATCTTCCAACGATCATCCATAGCAATTTCTCTTGCTATATCACAAGCTCTATAAAGCTCATCCAAAGGAATATAATCTTCATTAGCTGCAATTTGAAATACAGAATCAGCTGAAGTATAAACAATCCACTCTCCTGTTTGAATTTGATACTCGCCCCAGTCATCTAAAATCTTTGTACCACTTTCTGCATAATTACCTACACATTTACGTCCAGTTCTTTCTTCAAATAATTTAATAAATTCATCTGGAAAACCTGTATCAGTAAATGTTTTAAAAGGATGTGTAATCTTTAATCCCATCATTTCCCAATGTCCTGTCATAGTATCCTTGCCATTTGATACTTCTTCACAGCGTGCAGTATAAGCTAATTGTTCTTTTAAAGCTGGAATCCCTTTAAATTGACCTATAGAACCAAGTCCCATTCCTTCCATAACAGGAACATTCAGGCCATCCATTTTTTCACATATATGACCCAAGGTATTGGCTCCTTCATCACCAAAATCCGCCGCATCATGAGCATCACCAACGCCCATAGAATCACATACAATTAAAAATATACGTTTGTATTTTTTCATTTTTTCTTTTTTCCTTTCTGACTTCTTGGATGTAATTTTTGGTATTCATCAATAGTTTTGTTTTGTGAAACATGTGTATATATTGTAGTGGTTGAAATATCACTATGTCCAAGCATTTCCTGTATACTACGCAAATCAGCATCATGTTCTAATAAATGTGTTGCAAATGTATGTCTTAAGGTATGAGGTGTTACATGTTTATCTAAATGACTATTATCAACAATTACTTGTAAAATATGATAAAAATTATTTCGCGACATCGGCTGCCCATGTTGATTCAAAAACAAATTTTGACATTTCGGCTTAAATTGTAAGCGATAATTATTTATATAATCTTGTAAAAATATAACACATTGTTCATTCATAGGTACAAGTCGTTCCTTATTACCTTTACCAATACATCTCACCATTTTTTTATTGATATTCACTTGATTTAATGTCAAAGAACAAAGCTCACTGACACGCAATCCCGAACCATATAATAATTCTAGCATAGAACGATTCCTTGATGATATATAATCAACAACCTCAATTGAAACAATTAAATCATTGACTTCCTCTTCACTTAAGACTTCTGGCAAGCTATGCTCCTTTTTTGCCATATCAAATGAACTCATTATATTAACATCAACAATTTTTTCATGTTTTAAAAACAAATAAAACTGTCTTAAAGTAACCATATGTCGATCAACAGAATTAGCCGATAAATGATTTCTTAAATCTTTCAAATATAAATAAATATGATCTTTATTAACATTTTCAATATTATCAATATTCATTTTATTCATAAAATCAGCAAACTTATGTAAATCTCTACTGTAACTATCAATCGTTCTTGGACTATAGTTTTTTTCCACAATCATATATTGTTTATACTCATTTATCGCATCCTTACATTTCAACGTCTGTCACCTCTTCCATTATAGCAATTTTATCCTAAAAAAACAATAAAACACCCATGCAATAATAATTCTTTTCATATAATTATTTATTTAAAAATCTTAAGAATGAAAATACAACATATTAAAACAAAGGAATCAAATAAATACGAAAACAAAGTGATATAGTTAAAATAATAAAAGTAATAATAAGATAATTTAAAAGATAATTTAATATATTCTTTAAATTCAATTGTTGTTTAGAAAAGAATGTTACATAAGTCACATATAATGATATATGGATACAATGTAAAGACAAAATAAATATAAAAATGATTTCTATACATATTTCAATCATTAATAAGAAGATAATGAACATTGTAAGCGTTATGGAATTCATAACATATATTAATGAAAAGCTTACTTGTAATCCTTTAAGAAAAAGCATAATCAAAATACCAAATGCACCTAAATAACTAGAACTTAAATATGTACATATAATAATAAGTAAAATGTTTTCATATAGATATATTGAATATTGATTGATATATTCATCATGATTTAAATAAAATAAAGTTTGTAAATAATGCGTTACATTATCTTGAGTATAGGTATATTGATAAAATCCAAAGAAAAAACCACATATAAAAACTATTAATAATATAATTATACGATATTTTTTATATTGTAATAAATGATTAATAAAAACACTCATGTTGATCACCTCTATATAATCTATGAGTGTTTTTTTAATTTATGTTATTTTTTTAGTAATTCAGAAGCTCGCATAACATAAATTCCTTCATGATTAAGTTCATTTATAAGTTTATCTGTAGGATCTTGATAAAATAATGATTGATCATTAATTGACATCTGAATTCTTAAATGATGGGCATCTACAACATCATTTAAACAAACACCAATTAATCTTAAATCCTCACCATGATAAATACTTTCAAATAGAGAAATAGCTGTCGCATAAATAGTATTTGAATCATTGGTATAATCATCAATAATCATTTGTTTAGATTTATTGTGATTAAGATCATATTTTAAGGTAATACTAATACTACTACTACGTGAAACTAAATGTTTTTCTTTAGCACGCATTGATACTTTTTGTGATAATTGATAAAATACAGAATGTATATAGGTTTCATCATGACTATCATTCTCAAAAGTGATAGAATGACCTATTGATTTTGGATTATCTTTGTCAATATGTAACTTACTATAATCTTTACCATTGGCACGTTGATAATATATCATAGCATTTCTACCGAATATTGGCCTTATTTTTTCATAATTTTCATATTTTGCGAGATCTCCTATGGTGTTGATACCGATATTAATAAGTTTTGGCGCAGTTTTTTTTCCCAATACCATACATATCACTAATAGGCAATGGCCAAAGCTTTGATTGATAATTCTTATTGGTAATCATGGTAATACCCATAGGTTTTTTCATATCAGATGCCATTTTTGCTAAAAACTTATTATAAGAAATGCCAATTGAACATTGTAGATTAAGCTTTTGATATACTTTTTCTTGTATTTCTAAAGCCAAATTATAAGGTTGTAAATGATTATTAATAATATAAGTACTCATATCAGCATAGCACTCATCAATACTAGCAATTTCTATCAAATTGGTATAAGACTCAACAATCTTAAAAAAACTATCAGATAATTGATGATAAAGTTCAAAATGAGGTTCAACAATAATTAAATCGCGACAATTTTCTTTTGCTTTATACAAAGGCATAGCAGAATGAATACCATAAGCCCTAGCTTCATAAGAAGCTGTCGATACAATGCTACGTCTAGAATTATGAGCAACAACTAATGGTTTACCTTTTAAATGTGGATTTTGCGTCATTTCAGCACTAGCAAAAAAAGCATTAAGATCAATATGGAAAATTATCTGCATAAATTTCACCCTTCTTTATTTTAACATATAGTTACGATAGTTATAAAGACTTTCTTTTTTTGCACTATCCGTTTTATGTTCTAAACGAAGCTTATCTGCAATCATAGCAATAAATTCTGAATTCGTAGGTTTTGCCTTAATGGCTGAAACAGTATATCCAAAAATAGCGTTAATAGCTTCAGTATTTCCCCTATTCCAAGCTACCTCTATTGCATGCCTAATGGCTCTCTCCACACGAGAGGAAGTTGTATTATAAGCTCTAGCAATATCAGGATATAATACTTTAGTAACTTGCCCTAATATTTCCGTATCATAAAAAGTAGTTAAAATAGCTGTTCTTAAATACATGTATCCTTTAATATGGGCAGGTATGCCTACTTCATGAAGAATCTCTGTTATTTCATTTTCTATCTTAACACGCTTATACTTTTCTGATTCATCATGATCAAGCGTATCAGAAAATGTATCAGTGGTCAAAACCATCAATGAACTTATAAAATGATCAATATCAAATGGATATTTAAAACAATAGTCAACCTTCAATTCATCTAATTTTTCAAAAATAAAAGGACTAGACAAATGAGAAATACATATAACTTTATTATAAGCATTAATTTTTTCTTCTTTTAATTGAGTTAATACACCTAAACCATCAATCTCAGATAATAAAAGATCTATTATAAGTAGATCACAAGAATGATATCGTAAATACTCTAAACATTCTTTACCATTTGTAGAAGAACCAATAATATTAAATTGATTTATTTTTTCTAAACTATTTTTTAGATTTTCCAACAATTCAATACGTTCACTCACAATATAAGTGTTCATTTTCCAAATTCCTGTTTTATTTATCCTATCAGCAATACCATTATATAACGTTTAATTCAATTTTCCTAGAAATATTTTTATAAAATCCCAAAAAAAGATAATATCCTTTAGATATAGTAAAATTAATATGTCAAATTATCTAAAAGAATCTATAAAAATGTCAAATAAATAAAAAATGGAAAAGAATTTTTTAATTCTTTTCCTTAATTGTCATTTTCGAGCATCCAATCAATATATAATCCATAGCCATATTCTACATTTTTAACATTTACATGAGTAACACAACCAATAAGCTTATCATTTTGAATAATCGGAGAACCACTCATACCTTGTATGACCCCACGAGTTTTATCCAAAATTTCTTCATCAACAATTCTAAAAGTTATTCCTTTAATTGATGGAGATGATTGCTTTTTTAAATGAGTAATTTCAATAGCACATTGAATAATAGTATCTCCTTCTAAAACTGTTAAAAAATAGGCATTGCCTAATTCCACTTCATCCATTGAAGCCGTAGATATCGTCTGATTATTATTTGAAATAGTCGTATAATTTCCATAAATACCATAACTATTATTTTCAAAAATCATACCAATTTCAACTGAATCAATATCAGCAACCTTTTCTCCAGGATGACCATTTGTTGAAGGAACAATGCTTTGCACATAAGAAGAATAGACACTTCCCTCTTTAATAATAGCGTCGCTTGATAAGCTAACATCATACATCATATGTCCCAATGCAGCAAAATGTTTCGTAGCAGGATTATAATAAGTCATAGTACCAATACCAGTTAAACTATCTGTAACATATAAACCTGTAGAATATTGATCGTTATTCAATTGATATTTAAGGTCTCTAGTAACAATCTTATTATCTGCTAAAATAGTTAAGGATATTGATTGATTTTCATTGATTTTCTCTTCAATGCATTCTGATAAATCATCTAAAGAATGAACTCTTTCACCATTTACATGTGTAATAAGATGACCAGATTGATAGCCATCTCTAGAAGGATTATAAGTTTCATTATCAATGGTAATATCATAAGTTCCACTAATCATAACACCATCATAATTTAATTGAATCCCTATAGATTGACCACCTAGAATAACTTCAATGGCATAAATATCATTGATTGACCAAATGCTACAAACAACAACGATAAGGGTAATACTTAACTTTTTAAAAAGCAAAGCATATACACCTCCTTGTAATCAATGATTACAATATATTTTGGCATATATGCTTATATT
Organism: Erysipelotrichaceae bacterium; assembly: GCA_021200395.1. Classification (GTDB taxonomy): domain Bacteria; phylum Bacillota_I; class Bacilli_A; order Erysipelotrichales; family Coprobacillaceae; genus JAJQDJ01. The sequence goes on along the minus strand of JAJQGQ010000036.1, from coordinate 846 downwards.
TATACATTTAATAATTTTTTGGCATTTTCTATTGCTTCATGTGTCACATGTTCACCAGAAAGCATTTTTGCGATTTCATAAATTCTTTCATCATTATTTAATTGCTTAATAGAACTAATTGATTCGGTTTCATCCATTGTTTTTTCAATACTATAATGATTATCAGCAAGTGAAGCAACTTGTGGTAAATGAGTAATACATATCACTTGTTTATATTTAGCTAATTGATGCATTTTTTCACCTATACTTGTCGCAACTTTACCACTAACACCTGAATCGACTTCATCAAAGATAATCGTTTCTACATTTTCATATTGTAAAATAACCATTTTAATAGCAAGCATGATTCGAGATACTTCGCCACCACTTGCACTTTCGTTTAAAAGGCTCAGATTTTGCCCCTTGTTGATAGAAACCATAAATCTTATTTTATCAATTCCTTGAGTTGATAAATCCGTTTCTGAAAATTCCACTTTAAATAGCGTATTTTCTAAATATAAATCTTTTAGAATATGTTGTATGTCCTGTTCAAATTGTAAAGCTTTTTGTTGACGTATTGTCGAAATTTTTTGAGCTACATCTAATGCCTGATGATAAACTTCATTGATTTGTTTTTTTAAAGTATCAATAAACTCTTCGCGATGCTCAATACGTTCAATTTGCTCAGCTAAATCTTGACGATATTCACTTATGGCTTCCATTGTAAAACCATATTTTCTTTTTAAACGATTTACTTTAAATAAAATATCTTGAAGTTCATTAAAACGATATTCATCAAATTGATATTCATGATAAATATCTAATACTTCTTCATATTGATCTTTCATATTATAATATATATCATAT